>JBBDTL010000145.1:0-5487 GCA_040904465.1 Thermomicrobiaceae bacterium
ACGATGTTCGCGGAGTTTGAGCTACGAAGCCATGAACTGGTGGAAAGTGGCGAAGGTGCTACCCCCGATCGGCTCTCCGAGATCTACTCCGGCCTTGTCTCCGACTACTACGGTCCGGACTTGCAGCTTGACGACCAGGTATCGGCCGAATGGAGCCGGGTGCCGCACTTCTACCGTGCATATTATGTCTATCAATATGCAACGGGCCTGATTGCGGCGATGGCGCTCTCCCAGCGGATCATAGATGGCGACATGGATGCGCGGGATCGGTATCTCAATTTCCTGTCCGGAGGTTCCTCGAAGGACTCGCTTGATCTGTTGCGGGATGCCGGCGTCGATCTCACCACCGAGGAGCCGTATCACGCGGCATTCTCTACGATGGAGCAGTATCTCGACACGTTCGAAGAATTGATTGAAGATCTGTAGCGGGACAGTTAAAGGCTCGGGCCACCAGCGTGAATGGTCAGCACGATGCGCGTCGAGTTCCTTGGATCAGGAGGGGCGACAACGATTCCGCGCCCCTCTTGCCACTGTCGGGTGTGTGATGAGGGACGGGAGCGGGGTGTTCCCTACTCACGCTCCGGTCCCGCCATCTTCCTGCACGGGCCGGATCTGCTCATCGACACCCCGGAAGAGATCAAGGATCAGCTCAACCGGTCAGGCATAGAGAACATTGCGGCATGCTTCTATTCCCACTGGCACCCGGACCATACCGCCGGTCGAAGAGTTTGGGAAACCAGCAACATCGATCTCCGCGGCTGGCCTCCGCAGAGCACCTGTACTGATATCTATCTTCCCGAGCAGGTTGCTGTGGATTTCAAGACCTGGCTGGGTCTTGAGGAGCATTTCGACTTCCTGGAGCGGCATGGCGTCGTACGCGTCAACCGGCTCTTCGACGAAGATTCGGTCGTGTTCGACAACTGGACCGTCACCCCGTTCAGGCTGGCTGAAGATTATGTCTATGCTTTCTTGCTAATGTCTGCTCGATCCCGAGTCCTCATCGTGCCGGACGAGATGAACGGCTGGTCCCCGGAGCAGGCGCCTGTCTCGCTGCACGACCTGGACCTCGCAATTCTGCCGATGGGCGTCACCGAGTTCGACGTGCTCACCGGGCAGCGGCTGATCGATCCCGCGCATCCGGTGCTCGGGATGGAGATGACGTTCGATCAGACACTTGATGTTGTCAGGAAACTCGGTGCCCGCAGGACGGTGTTGACGCATATCGAGGAGATGGAACGCCTGACGATTGATGATCTGGAGATTCTGGAACACAAGCTACAGTCCAAAGGGCTGTCCATCACGTTCGCGAAAGACATGATGTCTGTTGATGTCGAAGACTGAGAATCGACATCGCGGGGTTCTTCAGCAGAACGGAAAACGGGGAAGGCATTGCCTTCCCCGTTTCCGGGCGTCCAGATTATCGTGATAGTCGTTACTCGAGCGAGTCGAGCACGTTCTGTGCGACCTCTTCGGGAACCCAACCGGTCCAGACATCCTGGTACTCGGCGAGCCACCACTCGGCTGCCGCCTCTGGCGTTGCATCAGTCTCGCTGATGTGAAGTAGCGCAGCGTTGGTCAGTTCCATGTTGCTTTCGTAGTTGGTGAGGAACTCGACCAGATGAGGAGCGGCCTCGTCGAATTCCGGGCTGACGACGACATTGACGTCGACTTCCGGGAACCCGCAGGCGTTCTCGGCTGTACCGCCTTCGGCAGTCGCGTCGATGACTTCCTGCCAGCAATCTGGGTTGTATTCCGGCTCTTCGATGAACGTCATGTCGTACTGCGCAAACGGCCAGCTCGGCGTCCAGAGGTAACCAATCCACGGTTCACCTTGCTCGTATTCACGAACCAGTGAGGTGAACAGCGCCGCTTCAGAGCCAGGAAGGAAGGAGTTGTAGTACTCGGCCAGCCCGTAGCTTTCCAGGCGTACCTCATTGTGCTCGGTCGCTTCCCAGCCACCGATACCGTTGTAGATACGTCCCTTTTCCGGGTCCTCGACGTCCTGGAAAACTTCCCAGTACTGAGCGAGGTCGTCCACCGACTCGAGATCGGGAGCCATCGGCTCGATTCCGCGTTCCTCATCGCCCTCAATCACGTATGTCGGGACGAACCAGCCCTGGATCGCGCCATCATAGTTGTTGCCGAGGTCGACATAGGTACCCGCTTCAACTTCCTCGTGGTACCACTCGGGAAGGTTCTGGACCCACATCTCCATCGTGGCATGGACGTCACCGTCTTCGAGCCCCTGGAGAATCGGAAGCGTGGATCCGGGGACTTCATCAGTCTCGTGACCGTATCCTTCTTCAATGATGTACTGGGCCACGCGGTTGTGGTACATAGCGCTATCCCAGTTGAAGTCGCCGAACGAAATCGGTCCGCCCAGCGCTTCATTTACGTCCGGGATATCGTCCATGCTGAAATCGGAGCTGACTTCTTCTTCGCCTTCAGCGTCATCGCTGTCATCGGCGGCTTCTTCGTCATCTTCCGACGCTTCGCTATCCTCGTCCGTCATCTCTTCGTCATCGTCCTCAGCGGCTTCGTCGTCATCTTCGGTCGCCGCAGAATCCTCTTCTTCGGCAGTTGCTTCGTCGTCGGTATCTTCCACCTGCTCGACATCGTCGGAATCAGTTCCGGCGTCATCAGCATCATCGTCGTCGGACTCACATGCGGCGACGACGAGAAGCATTGTCAACAGAAGCACTGGCAAAAATAACCAGGTTCGCAATGACTTCTTCAAAACGCTCTCCTCCACTAAACCGAATCTCTCTGACACATCGGCATCTGGCCGTTTGTCCTGGACTGGACGCCAGCCCCACAACAAACAGCCATCAACGGATCCGTTGATCAAACGGGAACCGGATCCAGCATCGGCCGATGGTCAATAACGGGGTCAACTGTTCGTGCCCGTTTCCCGAAGTAGGTTAACCGCATTGTCGAGAAATGGCAAGTTGGTTGTCTGACTTGCGATTGCGTCGTTTTTCGTATTGCGGTACCGGGGTATCACCGATACGGTTGGCTTGACGAGCCGAATCACGCTTTATCCGACCTGTATAATCGGGTATTGAGTGGATTGTCCGGAGCCGACCGGGTCAATTCCGGTCGAGGCCCGAGCAAGTGGATTCCCAGAATTTGGAGCGCGATTCCGTGAGCGATCATCGAGACATCTATGACCTGACAATTATCGGCGGCGGTCCAGTCGGGCTGTTTGCCGCGTTTTATGCCGGGATGCGCGGGCTGCGCACCAAGATCGTAGACAGCCTGGACGAGCTCGGTGGCCAACTCATCGCCGTTTATCCAGAGAAATACATCTACGACATTGCCGGATATCCCCAGGTGCTGGCAAAGGACTACGTCAAGGCGGCCGTCGAGCAAGGACTCTCTACCGGCGCGGAGCCCGTTCTCGGGGAAGACATCCAGGTACTGGAGCATCTGGAGGATGAGAATCTTCTCCGACTGGTCACCGATAAAGCCGAGCACTGGAGCCGGACGGCGCTTATCTGCGCCGGTGTCGGGGCATTTGAGCCGAAACGCCTGGACGCCCCGGGAGTCAGCGACCTCGAAGGCAACGGAATTCAGTACTTCGTCCGTGGGCTGGACCGGTTCAAAGACAGAGATGTCGTCATCGTCGGGGGTGGCGACTCGGCTGTCGACTGGGCGCTGACGCTCGAGCCAATGGCTAGGCAGGTTACCCTGATTCACCGGAGCAAGTTCCGGGCGCACGAGAGCTCCGTGCAGAAGCTGGAAGAATCCTCGGTCGATCTCTACTATCCCTTCTACGAGGTCAATGAAGTCAGCGGAAACGGACACCTCGAAGAAGTCCGATTCCGGCAGAGCCGGACCGATGAAGAGCACGTGGTGCCTGCCCAGGAGATGATCATCGCGATCGGATTCGTCGCCGATCTTGGGCCGCTCAAGTCCTGGGGGCTGACCATCGAGCGCAACACGATCGTCGTCGATCCGCTGACGATGGCGACCGGAATTCCGGGGGTGTTCGGCGCGGGGGATATCATTACCCATCCGGCGAAGTTCAAACTCATCGCCACCGGTGCTGCAGAGGCTGTCATCGCCGTCAACCACGCGGTGACATACATGGACCCATCTGCACGGCTCGACCCGGGTCACTCGACCAACATCATGGAGAAGAAGGCGAAGCAGGCCGCAAAGGCCTGACCTCTAGAGCAATCGCCGGTTTATCGCCTGCTTGCTGATAAACCGGCGTATTGCCGAGCGCCAGAAAATCTCACCCACCAGACGGAATCCACGCCACGCAGTCTACCGTTCCCACCATGAGTCTCAGCAATGCAGGCAACTACTCTTCAGTAAATGAATGGTGTTCGTTCAGGTCACCTTGAACGATAGCGGTACGGCCATCCCGGGCCAGTGTGAACTGGGCGCGCGTTTTCGCGGTCATCTGAGCCTATCTCACGCTGCAGTCAGAGATGCTGTTGACAGCATTTGAATGGCTGTGCTACTGTACCCTCGTATTATCCGAAACAAGAGATATCCAACGCGGCAGCTGGACAGTCGAAGTTGCCAGGTATTCAAAGGGTTTAGCGCCAGACGCGGGAATCGTTGTATTTCCGCACAGGAAGCTGCGCACCACAGCTTGTCTGGCACATCGCGAGGGGGAAATGAATGTCGCAGTTTATCCTGCGCCGGCTGTTCTGGCTGGTTCCGACGATCCTTGCTATCACACTCATTACGTTTCTGGTGATGCATGCGACTCCTGGCAGTCCCCTGCAACCAACAACCGGGAACGCTAACGCGCTGCCTCCCGAGGCGATGGCGAACCTCGAACGCCAATACGGGCTCGACAAACCCCTCTATCAGCAATACTTCATTTTTCTCTGGAATGCGGCCAGGTTTGATTTTGGAACCTCGTTTATCTACGAAACCCGCACGGTAACGGATATCCTGAAACAGACATTCCCGGTATCGCTGCACCTCGGGATCATGGCTATGGGATTCGCCGTAATCGTCGGAGTTCCGCTCGGAGTAATGGCGGCGGTCAAACGCAACGGGACCATCGACTATATCGCCAGTTTTGTGGCAGTGCTCGGAGTCTCGTTCCCGAATTTTGTTATCGGAATTTTCCTGATCGTCACGGTCGTCTTGTTGCTGCCGAATCTACTTGGATTTCACATCATCCCCAGAACTGGCGGCTGGACAAGTCCGGTCGACTGGATCCTTCCGACGATTGCGCTCGGCTTGCAGCCGCTCGGCATCCTGGCGCGGTATACCCGTTCTTCGATGGTCGAGGTGCTGAATCAGGATTTCGTACGTACCGCGCAAGCCAAGGGCCTTGCCGATCGGCGAGTAATCGTCGGACATGTTCTGAAGAACGGGCTAATCCCGCCGTTGACGATCGCCGGACCGATGTTCGCGGCGGTGGCAACCGGTTCATTCTTCGTCGAGTCGGTGTTCCGGGTGCCGGGCATGGGGCGTTTCTTCGTCGAGAGCATGATAACGCGGGATTATCCCCTGATT
>JBBDTL010000146.1:0-5474 GCA_040904465.1 Thermomicrobiaceae bacterium
TCCATACCCAGGTCAGGCTGGATGTATTGATAGACGACGTTGTAGACGCCGTACTCACCAGTAGATCGTGTCAGACCGCGAGCGACTTCGGAGCCGGCGAGCGTCTGCAGCTCGAGGGCGATGTGCTCGGCGATGTGGCCCATCCAGGTGCCCTCTTGCACTCGCTCCAGGAAGCCACCCCGGCGACCGACCGAGCAATGGTGGTCGTATAGCGTCGGCATGAAGGCTTTGAGGTCCTCGTAGAACCCGTCGACCAGATTCGACGGCCGTTCTTCCAGATCGCCGAGATCGACTTTCAAACGGATAACTGGTACTCGCGCCCAGACATTGGGACCGCGGTAAATCTGGGATTCGAGGATCTGCAATGGCATATTGACAGTCCCTGCCTCTCCGCTGGTATGTCGCGGTCACCCATCGGCCTGAGCCGGCGAAGGAATGGATCCGCGTTTCGATCCGATCTCGCGTGTTGCCTAGTCTTGGGGAACAACGTGCCGTTCGTCAAGGCTGTATTTTCCGCCCTCGGCCACGAAATGAATGAGGGCGTTCGAAATGGTCGGCGGTGTTGTTCCGTTTACTCGTTCGATATCTGATTCCATTTGCGATCCATCAACGATCAGGACTGATCCCCGACCGATGACTTCTATGACGCCATCCGAGCTGATAAGTGCCGCAGTATCCTCGTCGATACCGATGCCAAGCAACCCCGGATTGTAGCTCACCATCGCGACCAGTCGGCTGACGCGATTACGCTCGGTAAAGTGCTGATCGATAATGACAGAATCAATGAGGCCCAGCCCGCGGGAAAGCTTGGCCATTTTCTGGCGTGGTGTCGGGCCACTCTGCCCACCGGCGACCATCACCGTGCTCATTACCGACGCTCCAGCACTGGTTCCGGCAACGGGTACTCCGTTCCGGTTCAACCGTGCCACCGTTTCTCCTGCCCGCGTCCGAGTCAGAATTCGCGCCAGACGAACCTGGTTTCCACCAGTCATGAAGACGCCCGTAGAAGGCTTCAATTTCTCGACCACATCGTCGCTGTCGGCGTCGACGCGATCCCGGATATCGAGCACGTCAACATGCTCGACTCCGAGGTCGGCGAAAATCGAGCGATACTGCTCGCCCGCATCGCGAATGCGCGAAGCAGACGGGATGACGGCGATCCTCGCCTCATCACCACCGCTCAGCTCAACGAAGCGACGCAAAATAATGCGGTCGCGTGATTTGTCTTCTGCACCACCGATAGCCAGAAGGGGACCAAAGACTCGTCTTGACACAGTTTCACCGAAAATTAACAGAGAACCAGAAACCAATCCACCACACTATCCTTGAGTCTAGTATACCGTGCCGATTACTCGCGACCTACGCTGACGCTGGTTTGCGCTCCCTTGCTCCGCGACGATCGAGGTGGTCTACGATCTTCGGGTAGTCTTCGACACACATCACGACGATCAGCTCGCCGGGCTGGGCGTGCTCGACCGCCGCAACGGCGGCATCGAATTCACTCAGATAGATGCCTCCACATCGATCACTGGCATTTACCTGGGCAAGTCCCTGTTCCATCAATCCGACCGTCTGCTCATGCGACCGGCCACGCAGGTAGTTGGGATTTGACTTGATCAATACCTGATCCGCGAAGCTCCCGGCGACTTCACCGAGTCGGACGAAGACCGAATCCTGCCGGTCACCGGCTGTACCGATGATTGCAGTGAGCCTGGAAGTACTGGGAACGAGTTGTCGGCCGAAATCAAGCAGAAAGCTGAGTCCGCTTTCGTTGTGGGCAAAGTCGACAACAATAGTGACATCGTCGATCTCGAATACGTTGAGCCGGCCAGCATTGTGATCACTGTCCGGGTGGAAGTCCTTGAGTGCGCTTCGAATTTCGGACATGTCGACGCCCATGCCGATTGCGGCGGCGCATGCGGCCAGCGTGTTCTCGATCATGTGCCGGGCCATTCCGCCGTACGTCAGCGGCACCTCGGAGATTGGGATAATCCAGCACTCGTGCCCGCCGTTGTGCAGCTTTATCGTTTCGGACTCGAGAAGCACGCATCGACCTCCAGCATCAATGTGCTCCCGGACAGTCGGATTATCAGGATGCTGGGTTGTCAGGATTACTTCAGCCCTGACATGCGGTAGCTGGGCGAGAACGAGTGGGTCATCGGCATTCAGCACGGCAACGCCATCAGGACGGGTGGTTCGGGAAACGGTTGCCTTAACCCACGCCAGTGTTTCGAGCTTCTCGACCCCGTGCAGGTTGAGATGATCCTCGCTGACATTGAGGAAGACGCTGACGTCGTTGGATTCATATCCAAGACCGCGCAGGAGTATTCCGCCACGGGCCGTTTCCAGGACTGCACAATCGATTTCTGGATCGGTCAGCACACGGCGTGCGCCGCCATGCCCGGTGTAGTCGCCATCAATGACCATTTCTCCTTCGATGTACACACCGCTGGAGCTCGACCAGCCAACCCGTTTGCCGCTGCTCCGTAGTATGTGAGCGAGCAGGCGAGTCGTTGTCGTCTTGCCGTTGGTCCCGGTGATGGCGGCGGCGGGGATACGGCGCTCGGTGTCTCTCACCCAGGTCGGTCCGACAGGCTCATCCTCATCGGTCTCGGCCTCGATTGCCGAGATCAAATGCGTTGACAGCCGCTCAATCCGCTCACCCGCGACAAGCTCGAATGCCGTGCGAGCGATCGCTCGAGCTCGAGCTCTGTGTTCCCAGGAAAAGCAGATCGAAATATGGTTAGCCGTATCCATGTCGTGCGTCTGGACACGCGGTGCCGGAATTTTGAGCTGCCCATGTAGACCGTTGATCAGTGCCACGAGCGCCTGAACAGGGTCCGATGAAACATAGAGATTGGTGTGCTCAGCGATATATTGCTGACGAGGGACGGGAACCTCTTCGTCGGAATCAATGGAGACTTCAAGCTTGATGACCGGTTCGAGTGCGAACAGGTTTGGACCGTCGAGGTCGCGAATCTCAACTAGTTCCATCAATTACCCCAATCCCCCGAAGCTAAGCGCGATCGCGAGTACTCAACCGGACAGCCGACACGATGGCAGAACGATGGGGGGAACGATAGCACGAGCTTGCCGATTCGCAAGTTGAATTCATCAGTCAGCCTGCGGCTCCCCGTCGGCGTCGGGCTCGTTCTGGAGTTCGCCGGCCAGTACTCCAGCGTCTCCGGTAACTGGAGCGGAAACGTGGTCAGGAGCCTTCTCCGCGACAATTGGCATGAACCCGGCGGTAAGCGATTGCTCGACGATATCTCTGCGAACCATCGCTTCAGCCTGCTCGAGGTTATCGCGCACCGGGTGGTCCGGCATAACTTGCGCGAGCATCTCGCGAACCTGGCGCATCAGGTCGATGGTCTTATTGAAAGCCAGGACCAGATCGCCTTCGCTTAGCTCGATCTGCTCCAGTACCTTGACCATCGATGTGCCGTGGCACCAGGAGCGCATTGCCCCGTAGAAGCCTTCGCTATGTCCTGTCGAGATGAACAACCCGTTGCGGTGTTCTGTCCCCAGTACTTCTCTCTCGAGCTCTTCCAGTCGACGTCTCAACAGTACAAGCCGTTTCGGAAGACTGAATTTGTTGGTGAACCGGAAATCGCGGTCGTACGCATACCAGGAGAATATCTCCGCAAGATCTGACGGCGACATGTTGTTGAGCATTCCGCGATCAAGCATTTCACAGATGATCAGTCCATTTGTGTCGAACACATTCGCGAGTGTGTCTGACTTGGAGGTTGGCTGACCGCGGTGAAGATAGTCGAAGCGGTGTAGAACGTCGCGGATCCCCCGAATGATGTTGGAGATGCGCTCGTCTTCTTCCTGGCGTTCCTTTGCGAGCCGGTTCTCTAGCCTGGATCGATTGCGCTGCAGTTGCGAAACCTGCTTGAGGTTCCTCTGATGTTCTTTGCGCCGGTCGCATGTGTGACAGGGATGATTTCCCCTGTGCTCATCGAGCTCGCTCAGGCTCCGGCGGACATCCGTCAGATCTTCCTCAAGTCGCGCGCGTTCGTCCGCATATCTTTGCTGGAGCACTTCCCTGTGAGCAGCCATCTGTGCGTCCAGGTCGGGGAGGTCCAGCGCGTCCATCGATTTCCAGATAGCCTGTTGCTGCGCCGGTGAAATTACATCGTTGATATCGCCGGGAGGTTCGTCGAGCGACAATAGCTCTTCAGGTAGATCGATTTGCAAGGATGGCGAAGGCATGTAATCGATCTGTCGGTACTCGTTGACCAGTTCGACGTGCTCACCGGTCAGGAACAGGCCGACACCGCCCTGATTCCCGCGTCCCAGGTACACGGTCCAGCCATGGTCTCTCGCATGAACCGGTTGACCGGGATCGAGCGACTTGAACAGCTTGCGCAGTGCCTGGCGGCCAGGTTCTTTCCATGGCTGCTCTTCGGTGTCAAACTGAATGTTTGCGAGCTCCCTGATGATGCGTTTTTCCCGGTTCTTCAGTGTCGTGAGCGAGGAGTTCACGCCGCGATAATCGCGCAGCAACTCGTCGCCCGCTTCATATCCGATCAGGCATCCTTGCGGGACCTCTTCGGCTTGCCTGGAAACTTCCAGAATCTCGTCTTCGAGCTCACGCATACGGCGAGCGCTCTGGAACTGGGCGAGGCTCTGCTGGAGCATGTGCCGAACACGATCGCCGTGTGGTGGATCCCAGAGGTTTAGCACCGTGTTATAGCGAATCGCGAATGAGCTGCGGACCGGCAAGAGGTCTCCAGTGGCGATCTCCAGTGCAGAACCAAAATTCATCCAGGGTGTGTATGGAACGACGATGCTCCCTTTTTCGTCCATTCCTCGCCGTCCGGCTCGACCAGACATCTGCTGAAACTCGTTTGGGATGAGTGGTCTGCGGCGTTGCCCGTCCCACTTACTCATCCGGCCGATTACCACCGTTCGGGCAGGCATGTTGACCCCGAGTGCGAGCGTGTCTGTGGCAAAGACGACCTGCATAAGGCTCCGGGAGAAGAGCGCCTCTACGAACTGTTTCAAAATTGGAAGCAGTCCGGCGTGATGGAAACCGATTCCCTGGCGGGCCAGCGACGTAATAATCTGGACCTGGTCGAGTTCCCGATCTTCAGCCCGCATGCTATTGAGATACGTCTGGATAATCTCTTCGATCTGATTGGCCGTATCTTCGTCGGTCACCAGATTTGGCCCGATGAGCGCCATTCGTTGAGCAAAATCCTGACAGTCACGACGACTGAACAGGAAATAGATCGCTGGAAGGAGCTGCTGATTGCGAAGTGCCTGAACGATCTCCCACGGCTGCGGTTCTTCCTGTTCCATACGCATACGCTGGTCGCGGTTCATTCCACCACGGGCGAACGCCTTCTGGATTTCCCCTCCGGTGTCATCGAAGTCGGCGATTTTGTTGCCGTCGTGGTCGATTACCAAGCGCAGCTTGCGCTTGTAAAAGTAATATAGCGCGAGCGGAACGGCACGCTCGTAGT
>JBBDTL010000147.1:0-5471 GCA_040904465.1 Thermomicrobiaceae bacterium
CTCCAGTCCGGAGACGATCATCGTGCTCAGATCGCGAGCGTGATCCTCCGGAAACCCCCCGGCAGACAGTTGTTTAACCAACTCACGGAGCATTTTGTTATATGCCTCCTGGCAGGCGAGGTTGAGGCGCTCGTTGGTAGTCGCTGTTTCCAGTGCAACCGTGGTGAGCGGGCCACCATACTGATAGTCGGATTCCTTGAGATGAACGGCGATGCTGTGGAATAACCCACCGATAGCGGAAACGCAGTCGGCGTCTGCAGAGCAGATTTCCTCGACTTTTACGCTCATACCGGACGAAATCGCCTCAATCGCTTCGACAGCCAGCCCTTCTTTCCCTTCCGGGAAATAGTGATAGAACGACCCCTTCGGGACACCGCTCTCGTTGATGATCTGGTTGATCCCGGTCGCGTGGTAGCCCTGTGATTCGAACAGGCGCCACGCGGTCATCAAGATCTGGTCTCGTTTGGTCGTGGACGCTGCATGCTTTTTCATGAATCGAATTATATAGACCGGTCTAGTAAGTTGCAAGGCCGATTACTGCACCGCCTTGGAACCAGATCCAGCCAACGCTGTCATCCCGAGTAGTCATGGCCGGTGGCGCGCCACCGGGCATGAAACGCTCCGCACTGCCCTCACACCCCCTACCCCTCTCTCAATTCTGGGAGAGGGGAGAACAGCCCGCTTTAGCGGGGTTCTGTTGCTTAGCCCGGTGCTTCAGCGCCGGGATTACTCCCTACGAAACCGATTCCTCCGGAGCACCGGCTCCTTCCACGTCATGTTGAGGGGAGTGAATCTGCGCTGACCGACTCGCTCAATGCATGCGACATGAATCGCGGGTTGTCGACTGGCAGATTCACGCAGTCGAAACATCTCTCCAGCTTATGGCCCAGGCAGAGGGGGACGAGATCCTTCGACGACGCGCCGCGCAGGAAACTCAATGACACATTCGCTTTCCAGTGAACGGGCAATCAGCAGGCGGCGCTGCTCAGGATGACGTTGGGATTGGGTTCGCGCTTCCCCTACTATTCTCTATCACCCCTGTCATCCCGAGCGCGCGAGGGAACTCGGCTTAGGGGCGATGATGTCAGAAAGAAACAAGAGAGCCCGGCTGGGGGAGCAGCCGGGCTCATGTGAAAGATCGTGCCTGTTACGTTACGTGATTCGTGTTGCTACGCGTGCTCTTCCTGTTTTCTGCGGATCTCCTGCTCACGCCACTGATCACGTGCGGATAGCCAGTCCTCACGCAGCAGATCGAAGAGCAGAACATCCTGATAACGTCCATCCTTGAAATCGTCGTACTTCAACCTGCCGGCCGGCTGATAGCCCTGCTTCGCCAGCGCCGCCGCCGAGCGGGTGTTCGACTCGAAGACGAACGAGATGATTCGCTCCAGGTGTAACCGGTCAAAGGCGTACTCCAGGATCAGGTGCTTGGCTTCCGTCCCGTACCCCTTGCTGCGGTACGCGGACTTGTGAAACCAGCTCCCGGTCTCGGCCACTCCGTTGATCAGATCGACAAACTCGAGGCCGATCATGCCGATGCACTCGTCGGTCTCGGTCAGACAGACAGCAAACTGAACTTCACCGTCGGTTGGTTGTTGTTCGTACAACTCCTTGATGTAGTGTTCGAATGCGATCGGGCTATGCAGATCCCGGCCGCGCTCCATAAACGTGTCCGTCTCGTGATGAGACCCTTCGGCCAGGTCTCCGGCGTCTTCGACCTCGAACGGACGAAGATAGACCCGGTCGCTCACCATCACGGCATTCTTCATAAAACACCTCCCATCCATGTTTCATCGTGCAAACGTCGTGCTTCTGTCATGTACTGCTACTTCGCATGATCTCTGGCGCTGTGCTCCCGCTGCCACGCATCTCGCGCGGCGAGCCATTCCTCCGGCAGGAGATCGAAAACGAGCGTGTCCTGAAACCGGCCGTCTTTGATGTCTTCGTACTTGAGTCGACCGGCCGGTCGATACCCCTGTTTCATCAGTGCCGCTGACGAGCGAGCGTTCGGCTCAAACACAAACGAGACGATCCGCTCCAGATGCAGCCGTTGGAAGGCATACTCCAGAACCAGATGTTTCGCTTCCGTCCCGTACCCCCTGTTGCGGTACTCGGGATTGTGAAACCGGGTTCCAGTCGCCGCCACGCCGTTGATCAGATCGACGAACTCCAGTCCGGCCAGTCCGATACAGAGATCGTTATCCCTCAGACACATCGCGAACTTCGCCTGGGTTCCCGGATGCTGCTCGTACAATCCGCGAATCCAGTCTTCGGACTCCATCGGCTCTCCGAGCTCGCGACCACGCTCCATAAACGTGTCGGTTTCGGTGTATGTTGCTTCAGCCAGAATCGCCGCATCATCAACCTCGAACGGCCGGAGATAGACACGATCGCCGATCATCACCGGATTACGCACCGGTAGTCTCCCAGGCCGGATTCAACGCCTGATAGACGAGCAGGTCGATTCGCTCACCGGGCCGTCTCAGATAGCCACGGAGTCTGGCGCCGAAATAGAGATCCAGCTCCTCTGCCGCGGCGATGCACTGGTTCTCGTCTGCAGCGATCTCGATTGTCTGCGCCATGTACTCGTGCTCATCCCGAATCCAGGGGACGAACAAACGCAGGGCGTCGGCCTTGTATCCATCGGCAGCATCCTGAGAGAGATGTGGCGCCATCCGGATGGTGAGATCGGCCGAGCGCATGTCCCAGGACTTCATCTTGATTCCGCCGATGATGTTGTCACTATCGGTTCGGACAATGACGAAATACTTCCGCCTGGCCGCCCAGGTTTCCTTGATCTCATCTCGCATGAACTTCTCAGCCCGGACCGCGTTGACCGGGAACTCGCTGTCGAACCAGGCGACCGCATGGTTCTTGTCGTCTTCGACCATCGCCCGGATGTAGACCCGCTCGCCAGTCAGAAATGGTGCTTTCATGGTGCCTTCCTCACTTCGTGTTATCGACCGATGTATGCGGCGCTTCGCGACTACCTTTTCGTCCCGCCTGGTTCAGCTGTTCGCATCAACCCGTCCTTCCCTGATCTTCTCATCAGTTTCACAACACAAAAATCCGTGGACCGAGTCTTCTGGAACTCGTCACCCACGGTGGCTCATCGTTTTCTGACTGGCTAATGCGTTAGCTTGTCAACGATCTCCACTCCCGGGCAGACTGATCCCGTTGGCGGCTGCACCATCGCCTGGAACACGCAGGCGGCCCCGGTTAGCACCGCTTGTGATGGTGCTCACTCGAGTGATGATGCTGTTTGTCGCCATGGACTTCATCCGTCCGGCCTTCCAGCAGAGAATCGATCATTACGTATTGCCGCAGAATTTTGTGCGACACGGCCCATTGTAGGGGGATTTAAGGCGGTTGTCAATCGTTTGTTGCTGGGTAAGCACTGCGCATCAAAAGGACGGGCAAGAGTCTTGTTCGGACAATAATTATCGTGCATCATTATTTGCCTACGAAGCATCCGGCTCAAGTAAGTACCCGGAAAAGTCGGCACCGGAGACATACCTCGAATGGAGCGAGTTGTGGGGACCGCGACGACACCGACTGCGACGATTCCCTCCCCGAAATGGGTCGAACCTGCGAGCGTTTCTATACCCATTACGATCTTTGCGATCAGTGCGCTCGCGTATCCGCTGGCTGTCGCACCCGCGCTTGGACTCTCGATTGATCAGCGTACAACCTGGATTCTCGGTCTCTATTTGCTCCCCGCGGTCGCCAGTTTTGTGATGACGTTTATCTACAAGATGCCGCTAATTGTCGGCTGGAACGGCCCGGCAATCATCTTTCTGGCGTCGGTCGCAACTACCGCTGGATACTCTGACATGATCGGCGCGATGCTCGTGACCGGTGCGGTAATGATTGCACTGGGCGCAACCGGGCTGAGTGCGAAGCTCTCCGCGTTCATTCCAGCACCGATCGTCTTCGGCGTTGTTGCAGGGTCGATCCTTCCCTTTCTTATCAATGCGTTCGACTTTCTTGGCGAGACACCACGACTGATCGGGATCGTTCTGGTTAGCTGGCTCGTTGCCCGCAAATATCTGGAACCGCGAGTTCCGGCTGTGCTGATTGCCTTTGCGGTCGGACTACTGACTGCCTGGTTAGGAGGGGATACTGGGAGTATATCGGCATCGAAATTGCTTCCGGTCTACGTGTTTACCAGTCCGACCTTCACGTTGTCGGCAATCGTGACGATCGTGCCGGTCTTCGTCATCCTGATCTCGGCAAACTCGAACCTCGCCGGGAGCGTTCTCATCAAGAATGCGGGATACGATCCGCCTCGCAGGATGATCGACATCGTCTCCGGGGCTGGCGTGTTCGGAGGCTCCCTGTTCGGGACGATCCCGCTGGCGTTGACGACGAACCTAACCGCAATTGTGATCAGCGAAGAAGCGGGCGAACATTCCCGGCGTCACCTGGCGGTCTATGCTTCGATCATCGGATTCCTGATCATTGCTGGAGCGGCGGCGATTGCGGCAGACCTGCCGAATCTGATTCCAATGAGCCTGCTTCTGACGGTGGCTGCGCTGGCGCTGCTCGGGGTGTTCATTCAGATGGGCAAACAAATGATGGAAGGACCGATTCTGATCGGACCGGTGGTCGCGTTCGCGGTGTCGCTCTCCGGTCTGACGCTGCTCGGGTTCGGGGCGTTCTTCTGGGCGCTGGTGTTTGGGACCTTCGTGACTCGATTTCTGGAATCAGATGCACTGAAGGATTACTGCCTGGCGATGGAGTCGACCGAAGGCTGGTGCCGCGCGCCGGCGCAGACGCCGAGCGTGGAGAGATCAAGGTAGCAGCGGACGTGCCGGTAAGAAAACGCTGGTCGCTACCACGAAACGCGTCATCGGCAGTAGTGAATTATTCAGGTGGCTCGGCAGATCCGGGTTCAATTCGCTGTATACCATCAACCCGGTCGAAGTGGCGGTCCCAGGAGTAAATCTCGTTCAAGCCGAGCGAGCGCATGAACACCGCGTTGAATGCGTCCCGGAAGTCGATGTTCTTCGCAATAGCGAGATCGAACGCCGATTCGAGGAAAGCCTTCTGGGCAAGGCGTATTCCCGGAAACTGGATCAGCGGCAGGAGTAGATCGCGCACCTCTCGCAGGGGCAGCCGGTAGAACTTCTGCAAGGTAAAGACTGTTTCGAGAACCACAACCTGCGAAGTCTGTACCTGCTCTTCACCCCGTTCGATTGCGAGAAACAGTTCGGTGGCGCGTGGCGATTGCCTCGGCAAATCCGCGACCAAGTATCTCAGGAAGACATTGGTATCCAGGAATCTCACAGGCAGTTACTCCTCGTCAATCAGACGACCTCGCCGCTACACATCCTTTGCAACCTCTCGTTCAGTAAACTCCCGGATCTCCTCCCAGGACCAGTTCTCTCTCCCGGGAGGCGGCGATACCGAACCCGCCAGTTTCCGTACGATCGACTCCTGTTTTCGAACCTGAATCGACCCGTTCTCCC
>JBBDTL010000148.1:0-5338 GCA_040904465.1 Thermomicrobiaceae bacterium
AATTGGCGATACCTCCGCCGAAGCTCGCTTCATTGCCACTGACGGTGCTGTTGGTCAGGGTCAGTTCACCAGAATTATTGAAGATACCTCCGCCGTAGGTTTCTGAGGCATCTCCACTACTACTCAGATTGCCACTGATGGTGGTGTCAGTCAGCGTCACGACACCAGCGTCATTGTAAATGCCATTGCCGTCAAGATTGCCGGAATCAACACCACTGATCGTTACGTGGTTCAACGTCAGGATTCCGCTCTCCGCGATATTGAGAATCCGGAAAGATGACGATGAATCCCGGCGGATCGTGGCGCCGTTGCCTTCGATGGTGATGTCGCCGGTGACGACCGGAAGGCCGTTATCTCCGTTGTCCGGAGCAGTGAGCACGTATTCACTCGATGTCAGGGTGATGATCGTCGGTTCGGTTCGCCCATTGGCTTCATTGATTTCAGGGATCAATTCGGACACATCCCCGGCCGAAACCTCGACTGGATCCTCCTGAGCCCGGACCTGGATACTGGACTGCACCGCTAACGCGACAACGACGAGTGAGATAAGGCCGATGGCGAGCAGGAAAAAGCGAGATCGCTGAGGTACTACAGCGGCAAAACCAGAAGACATCACCCGGCGAACCTTTCATGAGAACTCCGGCCAGCCTGCAATCCAATTACAAGCCGGCCGGAGGAATTTAGCAATTGGTGATGAAACTAGCATGTACCCATCAATGAATCAAGCATAAAGACTCTTCAATCTATGCTGGAACGAGACTGGTCCGTAATCAGGACCACCGGTGAAACCGGCGAATGGGGGGACCATCATATCCATCGCGATGCTCTGATGAATCCTCGAATGAAGTCACAGGATCATTTATCGGCCCAGTGGCTGCTTAAGGATGAAGTCCTCTCGGTGCCGAACTATGACAGCCTCCGAGAGGAACCGCATGTCCTGATTTTTGAAAGACGCGAAGCTACTTCACCGGCTCGCTCACCCGGCCGTGGTAGTGGAAATACTTCGGGTTGCCGGCATCGTCGAAGATGAAATCGACATGCTGACCGTCGTCCGGACCGCCCTGGATGATGAAGTCCCGATCAGAGGTCGGATAGGCCCATTTCGGATCCTGCTTGACTTCTTTCGATTCGTCCACGAGCGGGCTGCGGTCAACCACATCCAGCTGCAGGCCGCCATCTCTCACGGTAATCGCGATCTTGTGGATCGGCTGCTCATAGTTTCCGGACAGATGCTCCAGTTGCTCGTTGGAAAGGGCCACCTGCTCAGGCTTGCGTGTCTTGATGCCACAGTAGTGCTCAAGCGCCCAGTCTTCCAGCCGGTTGTAGACGGCTGTACCCAGGTTACCGTTGGTCAGCATGACTATCGCGAACTGCTCCTCCGGCACGGTCGAAAGATAGGCCCGGAAGCCATTAGTCGACCCACCGTGGCCTACCAGACGTTTACCATCACGATCCCGCAACGCCCAGGCGAGCCCGTAGTAGTCAGCCATGACGGCAGCTTTCGTCTCCTCGTTCTGCATGGCTGCAATCGACTCCGGCGTAAGCACCTGGTTGCCGTCGATCGTTCCCTGATTCAGATGCATCTGGGCAAAGCGAAGCATCTCGCCGACATCAGTGATGATCCCACCCGCTGCGTTGACGTTTCGTGGCAGCGGATAGCGTCGGGCAACAACCTGTTCGCCTTCCTCCAAATTGTGACCGACCGCGGTCGGATAAACGATCGCCTCATGGGCGAAGAATGTTGCCTTCTCCATACCGATCGGATCGAAGACTCGCTCCTGCATCGCCTGTTCGAACGTCTGGTCGGTCAGGCGTTCGATAATAGCACCGGCGATGTAGAACCCACTGTTGCAGTAACTCCAGACCTCGCCAGGTGGCGCGATCTGGCGAAGACTGTGCACGTTGGCGATCGCGTTGCTGAGGGAATCGTCCCCGAGCCCGAAATCCTCGAACCAGTCTCCATACAGGCCGGATGTATGCGTCAGCAGATGCCGCATTGTCAACGCCTGGCGGGCGTCCTTGTCCTGTAGCTGGAGATCCGGCATGTACTCGATGAGCGGGGTATCGAGGTCGATCTTGCCCTCGTCTACCAGCGTCATCACCAGCGTTGAGGTGAAAATCTTGGAGATCGAGCCGATCTGCAGCACGGTATCCGGTCGCATGGGAAATCCGGTCTCCAGGCTGGCAACTCCGAAACCGTGTGTCTGGACCTCTCCATTATGGAAGATCCCGACGGCCACTCCCGGCACCTGCCAGTCCGCCAGCAATTGCTCGACGACGTTCTTGAGTTCACTCGTATCGCTACCCATTACCTTGAAGGTCCCTTCCGGCTCAACTACGCTGGGCCATTTCCATCTTTCGCCCAATTCAGGCCCACGGCATGATATCGCACCGGTGATAATTGTCACGATGGCCTCGGGTTCGATGATCCGATCAGAAGCTGTCACGACAGCAGACATCACCGGGTTTCACGGAATATCTGCAATGGCTTTGTAATCAAGGGGCTGGCGCACTATAACTGATCCATGTCTCAGACAATGCTCGCCACAAAACTGCATATCCCCCAACCTCAACCGAGGACGATTGCGCGTCCGCGTCTGATTGAGCTGCTAAACCAGCGCATGAACTCCAGGCTGACCCTGCTCTCAGCCCCGGCTGGCTTCGGGAAAACTACTCTGGCCCTCGAGTGGGTCAGATCCTGCGGGAAACCAGTCGCCTGGCTGTCGCTCGATTCAGGGGACAGCAACCCGACGCGGTTCCTTGCGCATCTCCTGGCCGCGGTGCAAACTGTCGCCCCGGAAGTCGGCACTGGACTGACACGGACACTTCAAACCCCGCAGCCACCTTCGAGCGAATCGATTCTGACTGTCCTGCTCAACGAGATCTCCGAGCTGGATCATGATTTCGTGCTGGTGCTCGACGACTATCATGCGGTCGACGATCGTCCGGTCGATGAAGCCCTCGATTTTCTGATCACGCATCTGCCGGCGCAATTGCATCTTGTCATCACCACTCGGGAGGATCCACATCTGCCGCTCGCCAGATTGCGCGCCCGAGGTCAATTGTCCGAGATACGAGCGGCAGATCTGCGTTTTACCGAAGCCGAAGCATCGGAGTTTCTCAATCATTCAATGGGGCTGAATCTCACCGCAGACGATATCTCGGCTCTGGAATACCGCACCGAAGGCTGGATCGCCGGGCTGCAGCTCGCTGCGATCTCAATGCAGGGTCATCAAGACGCCACCGCATTCATCAGATCATTTACTGGAAGTCATCGCTTTGTCCTCGATTATCTGGTGGAAGAGGTGCTTCAGCAACAGTCGAACGACGTGCAGTCGTTTCTTCTCAACACTTCGGTTCTCAGCCGCATGTGCGGGCCGCTCTGTGACGCGTTGTTACCCGATCGTTCCGGATCTGGCCAGGAGACGCTGGAATACCTCGAGCACTCCAACCTCTTTATCGTTCCGCTGGACAACGAGCGCCGCTGGTACCGCTACCATCACCTTTTTGCCGAACTGCTACGGCAACGAAGCCAGCAGCCTCCCAGTTCAGGCTCCTCCGAAAACGCAATACCCGCTAACGAACTGCACATTCGCGCCAGCGAGTGGTTCGAATCGCAAGGGCTGGAGATCGAGGCCTTTCATCACGCGGCCGCCGCGAACGATATCGAGCGGGCAGAGCGTCTGGCTAATGGAAAGGGCAGCCCGCTATATGTTCGAGGCGGAGTTGCTCCAGTGTTGCGCTGGCTGCAGGCGCTACCTGTTTCGGAAATGAACGCCAGGCCGTCGTTGTGGGTGATGTTTGCGACAGCCCTGGCGATCGTCGGCCACCTGTCTCAGGTCGAACCGACAGTACGGGCCGCAGAGGCCGCAATGAAGGATCAACTACCAGAGAATGTAAACCTGGAGCTGAGCGGCAGAATCGACAATCTGCGTGCTCTGTTCGGCGTGCTTATCGGGAGCCCTGACGAGGTTGAATCGATCATTTCGCAGTCACGCTATGATCTGGAACCGTCCACAACCCAGAGACTGGCCGGACACGAATCGGCGCTCTGGAGACTCGGACTCGCCTACCAGAGACGGGGAGACCGGACAGAAGCGATGCGGGCACATTCAGCTGCGGTCTCCGCCAGCGAAGCGTCCGGAAACATCCACGTAACCATCCTTGCGATGTCCTGTATCGGGGTGCTACAGGAATTCGGGAATCAGCTGGATCCCGCCGAAAAGACCTTCCGTCGCGTACTTGAGCTGGTTGGCGATCCGCCCGGGCCAGTCGCCTGCGAAGCATTTTCCGGCCTCGCCCGGATATCCCGTGAGCGTAACGATCTGGATACGGCGGAACAGTACGGGTTGCTAAGCGTTCGTCTGGCGAGACAGCTGGAGCTCCCGAGCTTCGTCACCTCGGAGCTTGTTGTCGCCCGCTTGAAGATAACCCGTCACGATACGCAGGGAGCAATCGACTTACTGATGCAGACCGAACACGATGCTCAGAAACACGGGTACCTGTTCCGGCTGGCGGAAATCGTCGCGGTGCAGGTACTGGCATTCCTGAACCAGGGTGACCTGGCTGCAGCCGAACGGCTTGTCAAATCTCATCAGATCCCGCTAAGCCAGGCCAGAGTACACCTGGCTCGGGGTGAAACATCTGCGGCGTTGTCGATCTTGCAGGAGTATCGCCGGAATGTAGAGGACAGAGGCTGGAAGGATGAACGGCTCAGGACACTAGTTCTGCAGGCCGTTGCACACCAGTCACACGGCCATGTTAATGAGGCAATGGATCTGCTGCAGGACGCGCTTTCAGTGGCGGAGCCGCCCGGTCTGATCCGCACGTTTATTGACGAAGGAGAACCTATGGCCCGGCTCATCTCCGAGGCTGCTGCGCTCGGGATCATGCCGCGCTACACAGGTAAGCTATCGACGGCTTTCGAAGCGGAGGTCAAAAGCATTGTCACCCCGCCGGAAACCATCTCTCCACGACAGAACCAGTCACTTATCGATTCGCTCAGCCAGCGGGAGCTGGAAGTGCTCAAACTGATCACCCAGGGGCTTTCCAACAACGAAATCAGCGACCGGCTCTACCTCGCCCTGAGCACGGTCAAGGGACACAACCGGGTCATCTTCAGAAAACTTGACGTCCAGCGGCGCACCGAAGCAGTCGCCCGCGCTCGTGAACTCGGTCTGGTCTAAACCGACTCCCCCTCACCGGAATTCCAATAGTCCCAAGGCAGGTGGCGCCCTTCCCGGGCGCCCTGTTCTTTCGGCTCATCCCCTGAATCAATACCTTCAACACTACTTTGGTGTCTGTCGGGCAATACCTCCCTGCACCTAAGCTCTGCACA
>JBBDTL010000149.1:0-5303 GCA_040904465.1 Thermomicrobiaceae bacterium
CGATTCACTGGCAACAGCATGACGAACCATGCCTTCAGTGGAGAGGACGCGTGTACGGGAGGCATCTAGACGGCCTGATTGCAGATCGAGCATGCACTTCGAGCCGCAAGCGCATTCCGGGTGGATGAGCAGCTCGGCATCAGGCCAGTCGATTCGCGCTCGTTCGACATCCTCCGCGACGATACCGGCATGCACGTGACACTCACCCAGCCAGAGCTGAATGTTTTCGCGGCCAGTCTCCCGCTTGACCCACTCTCCGAGGAACAGATCCGGCAGGAACAGAATCTCCGTTTCTTCCGGAATTGATTCAACAATCTGTACCGCGTTTGCCGAGGTGCAACAGTAATCGCTCTCGGCCTTCACCTCCGCAGTGGTGTTCACGTAAGAAACGACCACCGCTCCTGGATGCTCGGCTTTCCACTCCCGGAGCTGATCAGCGGTGATGCTCGAGGCAAGTGAGCAACCAGCATTCAGGTCAGGCAGAAGAACCGTCTTTTCCGGACTCAGAATCGATGCGGTTTCGGCCATAAAATGCACACCGCAAAATACAATCACGTCGGCTTCCGTACTGGCTGCCTGACGCGACAGACCGAGTGAATCCCCAACGAAATCAGCTATATCCTGCAGATCTGGAACCTGATAGCTGTGCGCCAGCACCACCGCGTTGTGCTTCTGTCGCAACTCATTGATTTCATCGATCAACTGACGCTTCTCAGCGTCGCTCAGGACTTCCTCTTCAACTGGTGGCGGGACGACAGGAAGCATGATGGTCATCAGTCACTTCGCTCGCTTTCTGAATTTGCCGGGTCCAGCGCCGGCTCGGAATCAAGCTCGACTTCATCGAACGTGTCGGGGCCGCCGGGGATCTCCCGAGGGCCAATATAGCGATAGAGCCGCGCGGGTCTCCGGCTACGCCGATCCCGCGTACCCGGTACCGGTGCGAGATCCCATCTCGCCAGCATCTGCCTGGTGAAATTACTCGGGTCGTACTCTTCTCCCACAATCGCTTCATAGACGCCACGCAAGTCCGACATCGTGAAATGCTCAGGAAGGAGGTGGAATGCCAGCGGCGAATAGGTAATCTTCTGGGATAGACGCCAGCGAGCGTAGGAGATAATGCGGGCATGATCGAACGCCAGAGGTCCCGGGAAGCGGTTGACGCTGTGCCAGGCGGCGGCGCTCATTCCCCGTCCGGGTCTTGCAGTCGCCATACCGGTTCCGACCGACATCCCCGGCATGAGTGCGTAATATGTCACCGAGACAGACCGTCCTCGCGGATCTCGCCCCGGGTCGCCGAACGTGTAGAGCTGTTCCAGGTAGACGCCCCAGACACCCGCGTTGTCAGAGAGTATCCGCTGAGCGGCCGAATCGAACGGCTCATCTACCAGAATCTCTCCGCCCGGAAGTCCCCATGATCCGGCGAAGGGTTCGCTATTTCGCTGCACGAGAAGCACCTGGAGCTCACCGTCAATGAGCGCGAAACAGACTGTTTCAATTGTCAGGTACATTTCCCGCCGCATGAACAACCTTTCTTCAAGCGTCACCTAATAATAGTCACATGTACCATGTACTGTCAACCATAGTCTGCGGATTCGTAAAGTCGGCAGCTGTCCATCTGCAATGGGCAGCAGCGGTGCGGTCATAATGTACATGGATGAGATCCGAGGAGAATCAGAAACTTTCGTCGCTATCAAGCGAACCGGAAACGTGAGGTTCCACGATTTCGCCCTTTTCCGCCGTGGACGATGCAGACCCGGAACGCACTTCACCGATCAAAATCAACGCAAACATCTGCTGTACCGCGTGCTCTCGATTCAGGCGGTCCTGCGCTTCAAATGCCCGAACGACGGCGTCATTGAACTGTCGCTGTTGCCAGTAGAGCTCCTCTGCGTACAGGCGCCCACTGAAACGTGATAGGAAGCGCTTCAGGCGTTTTACGACCCCGTCCGAGGGTTGGATTGCGGGTGGACGCGGATCGGCGAACTGGTGGAGCTCCTTGAGGCCGTTGATGGAGTCGAGCAGAGGTTCGGGCCTTGCCACGGGGAGTTCGTTCGAGGATGCCAGGTAGCCAGCCCTGGCGAGTTGCTCAATAGATGCAAGTCCACTGTGCACAACCCAGTCGTGCTGGCCGATCGCGCTGACTTCGCCACGAAGTCTCTCGACTTCAGCTGGAACGAATTCTCTCCACCACTGCTCGGTCGATAGGTGAATCATCGCGAAACGAAGACGGTTTCTGGTCCAGGCCAGAAAATAGTCGTCTCCACGCGATTGACCAGCGCCTTCATGGTGAATCGCTTTCAGATCGGGCAGGAACCGTACTCGCCAGCTAGCCGCTCGGAGCCGGTATCAGAGATCGACGTCTTCCCAGTATGCCGGGAAATACCCATCATCAAATCCGCCGATCTCATCGAACGCCGACCGACGGACTGCCAGTGCCGCGCCGGTGACGTAGTCAACGTCACGCGGATGACTCACCTCGTCGGTATCAGGTTCACTCTCACCAATGTGCGATGTCGTCAGCTCCGGCCAGTGAACCCGCCCGCCAGCATGCTGAATGAGTTCGCTGTCCGGGAATCGCAGCTTTGCCCCTGCGGATCCGAGCGTTTCATCCGTCCAGAAGTTCTGGACCAGATTCCGGCCGTAGTCGGAGTCGAGCTCGACATCCGGATTAAGGAAGACCATAACCGGCGCCTCACTGACCGCTGCCCCGGCGTTGGCGCCGCCGGCGTACCCCAGATTGACTCCCATCTGCAATACGTCCGCCTGCGGCCACCCGGCAAGCTCGTTGATCGAGTCATCGGTGGATGCGTTGTCCACGACAATGATTTTCGTTGGTCCGGACGCCATCCGCGTAAGAGCCCGAAGGCACGGATCAAGAAACAATGCACCATTGAAATTGACGATAATCGCGTCCCAGCCCGGCTGTTGCACTGTTGCCCTGCACCTCCCTGCCAGCTCGGATCAGACCTGCCCCACATGCTACACTGCGTGCACAATTCAATCGATAGTCGCGGTCGCCAACACCACCGCCAGCGGTCGCGCGTTAACTCACTGAGCAGCTTTCTTACCGTCCAGAGAAGTCAGGGACCCCCGAATGACCGCCGCCACAGCCGAGACGTCTACAGCTGAGGATGTATGCCCGGATGACAGTTCGGACGACCGTACTGTTCGCCCCTACATCTCCGTGGTGATCCCGGTCCTCAATGAGGCCGAATCCATTCCTGTCCTGTACGACGAAATCTGCGAAGTGCTCCGGCCACTGGGGAAGCCGTTCGAGTTGGTGTTTATTGACGACGGAAGTAACGATGGAACACCAGCAGTGCTGCGCAACTTGCACGCCAGAGACCCCGTTGTACAGGTCATACAGTTCAGGAAGAACTTCGGTAAATCAGCCGCGTTGCGGGCCGGATTCGACGCATCACTCGGTGAGATCATTGTAACCATGGACGGTGATCTTCAGGACGTGCCGTCAGAGATCCCCAAGTTGTTGCAGAAACTCGACGAAGACACCGATCTGGTTAGTGGCTGGAAGTTCCCGCGCAATGATCCAATGACCAAAAGACTTCCGTCCAGCTTTTTCAATGCAGTTGTCCGATTGATGACCGGAATTACGATTCACGATTTCAATTGCGGATTCAAGATCTATAGAGCTGAAGTGACCAGAGAAATCCCGCTGTACGGTGAGCTGCATCGGTACATTCCTGTACTGGCGCACAACAGAGGGTTCCGGGTAACTGAGACAAAGGTGCGTCATCGAAGTCGTCGATACGGCCAATCAAAGTTCGGCAGCACCAGATTTGCACGCGGATTCTTCGACCTGGTCACGGTGTTGTTCCTGACCCAGTACACGCTCCGGCCGCTGCACTTTTTCGGGTGGTTCGGCGTCGGCACGTTCACGCTGGGCTTTCTTGTAAATGCCTATCTGGCCATCCTCTGGTTCATGGGGCAGCCAATCGGAACACGTCCGTTGCTGACGCTTGGTGTCCTGTTGATGATCATCGGCGGCCAGTTCTTCATGTTCGGTCTTTTGGCCGAGATGATCGCCAGCATGACCCATCGCAGCGCAGGGTATTCAGTGCGCCGGCATCTCAGAGCAAGAGACGACTCCGATCCGGATTGGCCTGATGACCGACTCTAGCGTATTTCGCGGGGGTCCCCTCCAGGCGGTCGCCTGCGATCTCTGCGGCAGTAACAAGGACCGGACGTTCCTCACGTTGCCGGACATGATGTCGAACACTTCGAACCAGATGTACCGGCTGGCGCGATGCCGCTCCTGCGATCTGATCTATCTGAATCCCAGACCGCTCCCCTGGCAGTTCGCGTCGTACTACCCGGAGACGTATGCGCCCTTCGCACGCAGCAGACTCGGGGCGCGGGCAAGAACCTGGCTGCACTCACGGACAGTGCGCGAGCTGGAACACTTCCTCGACGCCCCGAACAGGGTGCTCGATGTCGGATGCGGTACCGGCGAACTTATGCATGAAATCCGCAAGGCCGGGAATCCGAATATCATCGGCATTGAACCGTCCCCGGGGGCATCTCGTATCGCGAGGGAGCAACGAAAACTCGACGTGAGCACGGGTACGCTGGAACAACAGCGTTACCCGGCAGAGTCGTTCGACACGGTACTGCTCTCGCACGTTCTCGAACATCTGCCGTCGCCAGTGACGACGATTGCCGAAGTCCGTAGAGTGCTCAAACCCGGAGGAGTAATTATCATCTGGGTCCCCAACGCCGCCTCGTTTGCCGCGCGGCTTCTGGGAAGATACTGGATGGGCTGGGACGTCCCACGACACCTCTACGCATTTACCCCAGGCTCGCTCCATCGACTGATCGAGGGCGCAGATCTGCTACCGGGAGAGATCTTTCACGAACGTCACGGGCTGGAATGGGCCTGGGGAATTCGTTTATGGGCGGAATCGCGATTTCCCGGACACTCGATCAACAGTGTGCTGGCAACCATACACCCGTTCACCGGGGTGGCGCTGAGCTCCGTTGGCGCCGTGAGCGCAGCAATCGGCGCGTCGGGACGCATTCGGATGATCGTGCGGAAGCCGATCGATGATGTTCGGTCCAACCGGTTCTTTTCTTGACACCTCTGTTTCGCGTTCGGTAGACTCAACGAGGTTCGCGGTGTGGCGCATTCGTCTAGCGGCCTAGGACACCGCCCTCTCAAGGCGGAGATCACGGGTTCGAATCCCGTATGCGCTACCAGAAAGCCCGGCATCAATTGATGCCGGGCTTTCTGGTAGCGCATACGGGATTCGAACCCGTGATCTCCGCCTTGAGAGGGCGGTGTCCTA
>JBBDTL010000150.1:0-5300 GCA_040904465.1 Thermomicrobiaceae bacterium
TGGGCAGCACATCGAACAACGGAACGTCGCGCATCAAGAAGGTAGGCGCCGGATTCCCGTGTCCGCACGGCTCGAGCTGGCCGAGGTCACCGATCAGCTCGAGCGACACAACTTCCGGCGCTACTTCCGCGTCAAGCTTCAGCGGCGGCAAGGGTGGTTGAGCCCCTACCTGTTCGACAAATATCTGGTTGATGCGATCGCTAAACTCGCCGATCCGGTTCGTCTCGATCGTCAGCCCGGCCGCCTTGCTATGGCCGCCGAATCGTTCGAGCATATCGGAGCACTCCTGCAATGCTGAAACGACGTTGAATTCATCGATACTTCGGGCCGAACCCCGGCTGAACGGCGAGCCCTGCTCTAACGCAAATACCGGTCGACCGTAGTACTCAGTCAATCTGCTGGCGATCAGACCGACAAGCCCCACTCGCCAATCCGGAGAGGAAACAACAAGGACCGGGTTATCTGAGACACCATCCGATTCAACAAATATCTGGGCCTCGGAAACATACTCGGCCAGCATCTCCTGCCGGTGCCTGTTCAAGTCATTCAGCTTGTGCGCCAGTTCGTCGGCTCGCGTTGTCGAATCGGTCAATAGCAGCTCAAGTGCAGCCCAGGGGTCATCAATCCGACCGGCCGCGTTGATGCGGGGTCCAATCAGAAAACCGAAATGGTGGCATCGCACGTCGCCGGGATTGATTCCTGCTACTTCGGCGAGCGCCAGCAACCCGGCTCCGGCATGTACGGCAAAGCGTTGCAAACCGTGGTGAACAATTGATCGATTGGGACCAGTCAGGGGAACGACATCCGCAACCGTGCCCAGCGCAACAAGTGGGAGATACTGCTCCAGTGCCACATCTCCAAAGACATAGCGCAACAATTGGAACGCGACGCCGACAGCGGCATAGTCAGCGAATGGATGCTGGGAATCTGGCCGCTTCGGCGAAACGAACGCGGTACAGCGCAACTCTGAATCTGGCACGTGATGGTGATCGATGACGATCGTGTCCAGACCGCGTGACTCAGCCAGTTCCAGTTGCGTTCGATCACTCGTCCCGCAATCGACGGTAATCAGCAGCCGGCATCCATCCTTCGCGGCCTGTTCGACTGCACCTGAATTCAGACCATAGCCATCGCGCTCTCGATGGGGCAAATAGGCCCGAACATCTGCGCCAGCGTCCCGAAGCACCCGTACCATGAGCGCGGTAGAGGTGACCCCGTCGACATCGTAGTCGCCAAAGACTCCGATTCGCTCTCCTTCTCGTATCGCCCCGGAGATCCGGCTTCCGGCAATCGCGACATCGGGGAGTGTAGATGGGTCAGGGATAATCGAAAGATCACAATCAAGAATCTTCCGCGCCTCAACGGCATCGTGAATGCCCCTGGTCGCCAGAATATCGCCGACAAGCCCGAACGGAGCGAGCTCACGTGCTCCGTTTGTCGACGCTGGTTCGATCCATCGGTAACGCGGCAACGATCTCTCCACCTTTCGCTCAGTCAAGGACTCTCGCGATTGACTCTGGTCAGTCGATCCCGGCACGTGACTGCAACACCCGCACCCGGATTGTATCGGCGAGTTGCCGTCCGAGCACGTGTTCCGTCTGGTCAACACTGATACGAACCGGACCGTCGAACGGCATATGCTCGACAACCGTCAGGTCGGCGGCAGGAAACAGACCCAGTTCACCGAGGTAGCGCAGTTTTTCGGGGTCAGTGTCGCTCACCAGCTCCACACGGACATGCGAACCTTCCGGGAGATCGCTCAGCCGGACGCCCATTGCCTCGGCAATTTCGCCTTCAGCAGTGGGAATCGGTTCACCATGGGGGTCAACCTGTGGAAAACCGAGAGCACGGTCGATTCTCGCTTCGAACTCCTCGGAAATGCTGTGCTCCAGTCGGTCAGCCTCGTCATGGACTTCGTCCCAGGAATACCCGAGTGCATCGGCGAGGTACAGCTCCAATAGACGATGATGGCGGATCACTTCGAGCGCGGCTTTCCGGCCGGAAACGGTTAGCATCACTCCTCGATATGGACGGTGTTCCAGCAGGTTCAACTCGGCCAGACGTTTGATCATATTGGTAACGGACGGACTCTGAACCTGGAGACGCTCGGCAATCGATTGCGTCGTAACGCTGGACCCCTCATCTTCGAGCTTGAAGATAATCTTGAGATAGTCTTCCATCGCATGGGTGATCATGCTTGCTCCCTGATAGCGTCTCAGTATGGGCTGTCCGATTGATCTCATATCGCAGGAATTCACACCGTTGCTCCACAGATCGACCCGTCAACGATTCCAACGAGTATACTCCGCAGCATGACAGGCCGCGACCAGAAACGTCACTATCAGCAATTAAAAAGACTCTTGAAAATGGCGACGATCGGCGCAGGAGTCGCTGCCGCCGGCACTGCGTATGCCAGCCTGCTTGAGCCACGAACGCTCCTAATCAGGGAAGTGGACCTCGCAATTCCAACGCTGCCACCGTCCCTCGATGGCACCAGAATCGCCTTCCTGAGTGATTTCCATCTGGGAGGACCGGGAGATCCGCTCGGCACGGTCGATCGGGCGCTGGAAGCATTGATCGACGCTCAGCCAGACATCATTCTCCTCGGCGGGGATTACTATGATCGAGGCATGCGCGTGTTTGACGAACCGGACTGGTCGCGCTTTCCGGCGATCGCGCCGACGGTCGCAGTACCAGGAAATCATGACTATCACCGGGGTCAGGAATCGACTGAGCGAATCTTTGAGAAACTTTCCAGCTCGGGGATCACGGTCCTGAGGAACGAGACGAGCGATGTCACGTTGGCGGGGTCCACGGTCCGGGTGATTGGCATGGACGACCCCTATTCCGGATATGCCGATCTCGATCTGGCTCAACGCGAGGCAGCGTCGGGACAACACCCCAGGATTATGCTTGCGCACTCCGGACTGATTGCTGATGATCTGCCAGAAGGGGCTGCCGATCTCATCCTTTCCGGGCATACGCACGGTGCGCAGATCAGGTTCTCGCCTTTTCGCCACACTGGACCTCTCGACGCTTTCTGGTGGCTTGACCTCATGAAGCGCCAACCACTCTCGCCGTATCGCCAGGGTTTCTTCCGGGTGAACGGGTCGCTCCTCTATGTCGGAAACGGCCTGGGGACCACGTCACTCGGACTACGCTTCCTTGCGCCACCGGAAGTTGCAATCTTTCGCCTCAAGGCGGCATATGGGCAAGCATCGATCTCATGCGATGATCCCGAACGATACGTCATTGCCGGCAAAAGCCGCTGGAGTTTTCCTGGCGTTTAATCCGGCGATGGCTAGCGCGAGCGATCGACCAGTCGCTCGGCGAGCATCGTCAGCGCATCCCGGGCTTCCCCCGGCTCGGCAACCTCTCCGAGGACAGAGATTGCCCGATCGTGGTACTCAGTTGTCAGGGCCTGAACTCGTTCCGGGATATCGTTCTCGCTGAGCAACCGGGTTACATGCTGAACATCACTCTCACTCAAGTTCTGTTTCCGATAAATCTCACGCAGTTGCGCTAGGCCTGTATCTGTCAGCGACTCAGAGAGCATGATGAGGGGAATCGACTGCTTACGCCCACGTATGTCATCGCCGGGTTGCTTCCCGGTGCTCTGCGCGTCACCCCAGATTCCAAGATAGTCGTCCCGGATCTGAAAGCCCAGCCCGAGCAGTTGACCGAAGTCGTGGAATCGCCTGCAGGTATTCGGATCCCGACCAGCGAAGACTGCGCCAGACCAGGCTGCGAAGGCGACGATCGCGGCGGTCTTGCCCCCGATCATTCGCAGATAATCATCCACGCCGACATCCCATCGCTCGGCGAACCCGAGATCGAGGACCTGGCCCTCAACGATCTGGAGAGTCATACCGTTGAACTCGGTGGCGAGATTGCTCATTGTCTCGCCATCGATACCGCGCTCAGCCGATTTGAACAGGGCGATCTGGCTCAACGCGAACGTCGCATCCCCGGCGTTGATTGCCTGAGCCTCGCCCCATCGTCGCCAGACAGTCTGGCGACCCCGACGAAGCTCACTTCGATCCTGAATATCATCGTGCATCAAAGTGAAATTGTGCAGAAGCTCGATGGCGGCCGCCACAGGTATCGCTTTCTCCGGATCACCGCCTGCAGCGCCGGTAGAAAGAAGGCAGATGGAAAGGCGAATCCGCTTGCCAGGGTCAGCAGCGTTTTCGATAAACTGCTCGTCCACCCATCCCAGGTGATAGCGGATGACATCGTAGAGTGGCAGATCTGCATCGCCCAGCGTCCTGCCGCGCGCCGTTGCCTCAGCATCCGTCACGATCTGCCGCATAAACGCCTCAGTCTGAGCTACTAGCGTACTTCGTTCACCACCGGTCACATCTCCCCCAACTACTGACATTAATTGCAGATGCGGCCACGTTCGGGCATACTATATCAGGAGTGTGGTTGAGTCCTATACCCCCGTTTCAGGCGGGAGCATTCGGGCAATACGTTGCCGGACCACGCGGAATACCCACTCAATGCCCAGCGTTAACGGTTACAACGAGACGAGAGAACTCGGAGCTCGGATCACCGAATAGTCGGAGGTAAGCGCACATGTTTTTCGATCCGATTTTCCTGCTGTTCATCATCCCGCCAATACTCCTGATGCTATATGCACAATGGCGAGTGAAGAGCACCTTCGGCAAGTACAGCGAAGTCATGAACGAACGCGGAATCAGCGGCGGACAAGCGGCTCGCCGAATCCTCGATGAGAATGGACTGTCGGATGTCCCGGTTGAGCAGGTCGAAGGCGAACTGACGGACCACTACGACCCGCGCGACCGCACGCTCAGGCTGTCCACGCCCGTCTACAGCGGCAAATCCGTGGCCGCGCTGGGAATAGCCGCACACGAAGCGGGACATGCGTTGCAGCACGCTCAGGGATACGTCCCACTGAAGGTGCGCTCGCTGCTGGTTCCGGCGGCGACGTTCGGGTCTAACCTGGGATGGATACTCATCCTTGGAGGGCTTGTCATTCAGCTTACCGCACTGGCCTGGCTGGGTGTCCTGTTCTTCGCGGCCGGTACGCTGTTCGCGCTGGTGACGCTACCAGTGGAATTCAACGCCAGCAGCCGGGCGATGGCGATGCTGACAACGAACGGCATGCTTGTCACGCAAGAAGAGCAGAGTCAGAACCAGCAGGTACTGAACGCTGCGGCGCTAACGTATATCGCCGGCTTCCTCGCAGCACTCATGCAGTTGCTGTACTGGATCATGCTGGTGATGGGGATCAGTCGGGACTAGCTGAAACACCATCGCCCGTTAGGAATGGTAGC
>JBBDTL010000151.1:0-5186 GCA_040904465.1 Thermomicrobiaceae bacterium
TGCGGAATCATTGGATTTGTTGGCTCGGAGCGTCCACTCGGAGGATTGCTGCTGGAGGGCCTGCGCCGGCTCGAATATCGTGGTTACGACTCCTGGGGTGTCGCCGTCGGTCAGAACGGATCAATCAAGGTTGCCAAGAAAGCCGGGCGAATTGTCACTACGGACCCCACATTGCCCGACGCAACGATCGGTTTCGGCCACACGAGATGGGCGACGCACGGTGGCGTCACCGATCAGAATGCACACCCCCATGTGGATTGCACCGGACGATTTGCCGTCATACACAACGGTATTATTGAGAACTTCCGGAAACTCCGACAGCGCCTGATCGATAGAGGCCATCAGTTTTACAGCGAAACCGATTCTGAAGTTATCGCTCACCTCGTCGAAGAATCAGTCGGTGACGAACAGGATCCGGCCGCGGTCGTTTCAGCAATTCGAAATGTGTTCGACCAAATGCGCGGACTCAACGCGTTTATCGTGCTTGACAACCACACCCGTCACCTGTTTGCCGTGAAGAACGTCTCACCACTGGTGCTCGGCAGCTCAGATTCCGGATCATATATCGCATCGGATGCACTGGCATTAATCGACCATGCCGAGAGCGTTCATTATGTCAATGACGGCCAGGTTGTGATGCTCGGCCCAAATGGTGCTCAGCTTTTCAACCACGGTACCGGCGATGCGGAACCTCTCGACTGGCAGCCGATGCTGTTTTCCGCCGGCGATACCAGTCTCAACGGTTTTCCGCACTTCATGATCAAAGAGATCAACGAGCAACCAGAGGTTATTCGGCGGATCGTTGCTGATGGGATCGAGCCGGTCCGGGGCCTGGCAGAGATGATCCGCGAGTCCTACGGAACGTTTTTGGTCGGAAGCGGGACATCCAGCTACGCCGCACTCTCCGGCTCCTATCTCTTTTCTCGGATCGCGCGACGTCATGTCAATTTCACTGTCGGGTCAGAGTTCAAGTACCAGGAGCACTTCCTGACCGATCGCAGTCTGGTCGTGGCCCTGTCACAAAGCGGCGAGACGGCTGACGTCATCGAGGCGGTAATGGCGGCGAAGGAACGCGGGGCCCGCATCGCTGCGCTGGTCAATGTGCAGGGTTCAACGCTCGATCGCATGGCGGATTACTCAGTACATCTGAACGCAGGCCCCGAGCAGTGCGTGCTTTCGACCAAGGCATACGTTGCCAAAGTCGCGGTTCTGTTGCTCGCGGCACATATCCTTAATGGCAGCGAGCACGCCGGTCGTGAGATCCTCTGGCAGTCGGTCGACGGAATCGAGCAATTGCTTTCGCCGATCGCAAGTGACCATATCCGGGCAGTCGCCAGTCAGATCGTCGACAGAGATCACTGCTTCATCGTCGGGCGTGGGCTCTCCTACCCTACATCCCTGGAGGCAGCCCTGAAAATCAAGGAAGTCAGTTATATCCATGCCGAAGGATTTGCTGGTGGTGAGCTGAAGCACGGGGTCATCGCATTGATCGACAAGGGCACACCGGCGATCGTCTTCTCGCCGCTCGATGAAACCCGGGATGACATCCTTTCCGGCGCAATGGAAATGAAAAGTCGCGGAGCAGTCATCATCGGGATTTCACCTGAAAACGACGAAGTATTCGACATCCACGTGCCGGTTGCCGATGTCGGCGACGGCTCGCCGATCGTCAATGTTGTGCCGGCTCAGCTTCTTGGCTATCAACTCGCGCTCATGCGCGACCTTGATCCCGATAAGCCGAGAAATCTCGCTAAAAGTGTTACGGTGAAATAGATGCGTCTGATCGATACCCACTGCCATATCGATCTTGATTCATTCGACGAAGACCGTACAGACGTGATTGGTCGAGCGCTGGAATCAGGCATCACCGATATGCTGGTGATCGGGTTTGAGCCGGAACGCTGGGTCGCCGCTGAAGCACTAGCTGCCGAGTACCCGTTCATCCGGGTCGCAGCAGGACTGCATCCCAACAGTGCGACCCGATTCAACGATGAACTGCTTGATGACATTGCCAGTCAGGTCACGCGCCCTGAAGTCGTCGCAATTGGCGAAACCGGGATCGATCTCTACTGGGACGACGCGCCCTTCGAGATACAGCAACGGGCGTTCAAGGCTCAGATTGGCCTGGCCCGCGAACTGGACGTTCCTTTCATCGTCCATCAACGAGATGCTGAAAGCGAAGTGCTGGAGGTCCTGAAGTCGATGACTGGACCACTCAACGGGGTCTTGCACTGTTTCACCGGTGACTGGCAATATGCGCAGGAGATACTGAAACTGGGAATGCACATCGGGCTGGGCGGGGCGATCACGTTCAAGAGCAGAACTGACCTGCACGCGGCTGCAGCCCAAATTCCACTCGATCGTGTCGTCCTGGAGACCGACGCGCCGTTCATGGCTCCAGTACCGATTCGCGGTAAGCGAAACGAACCTGCCTATGTTCAGATCGTAGCGGAACGGCTTGCGGAACTGCAGAGTGAATCGATCGAAACGATCGCCTCAGCGACGACGCAAAACGCAATGACGCTGTTCCCGGGCCTGGGGACCAGCTCGCCGGAAGGTTGATTCGATGTCGACGGTGGTCGTAATCGCCTCCAACAACGAAAAGAAGGCACGGGAAATGCGATCCCTGTTGCAAGGGACGGTAGAAATCATCACCGCCGATCAGGCAAACATAACCATGCCGGAGGAGACAGGCGAGACATTCGAAGAGAACGCCTTGCTCAAGGCCAGAGAGGCCGCTCGTCAGAGTGGCTATATTTGTGTCGCCGATGATTCCGGACTGGAAATAGACGCGCTCGATGGTGGGCCCGGAGTCCGTTCCGCCCGGTTTGCATCCGACCACGGGTTGCCCATGACTGACGATGCCAATAACCACCTGGTATTGGACAGACTTCGCGATGTTCCTGATAATCAGCGAAGCGCTCGCTTCGTGTCAGCTGTCGCAGTCGTCAGCCCCTCCGGCGAGGAGACTGTCGTCCGAGGCAATGTCGAGGGCAGGATCGGGCAGATTCCGAAAGGTACCTCTGGGTTCGGATATGATCCCCTCTTCATCCCGGAAGGGCACGAGACGACCATGGCTGAGCTTACAGACGAAGAGAAAAACGAAATCAGCCATCGCGGGAAGGCGTTTCGCGATGCCGTCCCGGAGATATTGCGCCTGCTCGGCAGATGATCTGAGAATTACGGCATCCTGAACAACTCTGGCGTTACGATGGTAGCGAGAACAATAACGAACTGGTACTCATCTTATGAAAACCTACGTCAACACAGTATCCGACAGACCGCCACGCACGCCACCAGAACTTCCGTCACTCCCGATAGTTGCGATCGCTGGCACCCGGGGCAAATCGACCATTTCCTGGTTGCTCAACGAGATTCTCAACGCAGAGCGATTGCGTGTTGGCCTCTGGACAACATCCGGGGTCTTCATGAACGGTCAGCACCTTGTTGGAGAGCTTGGTCCCTGGTCGGAAGTTATCGGGGGACTCGCCCGCGGTGAGCTGGATGTCGCTGTCCAGGAGCTGGAAGACTCCGTCGTAACCGGTGTGGGACTGCCAGAACATACCTATCCGCTCGCGGCAATCTCATCGCTCTGTGGAAACAACGATGAATGTCTCATCAGCGACGAGGCAGCCCGAGGAACCGAGGCACAGCACATCGTGGCCCGGGCGGTACGGCCAGACGGATTTTTAGTCTTGAACGCAGATGATCATTCGGTCATTACGGCGGCCGAAGAAACCGAGGCGTCGGTCACTCTGTTTGCGCTCCATCCCGATAATCCAACGTTGCGACGCCATCAGCAGGATGGAGGTAGCGCTGTTTGGGTGGAGGACAGTCAGCTGATCATCTCCCACAAGGGGCACCAGCAAGCAATTATGGACACGTCCTCAGCGACCTTTACTCTCGGTGGTTCACTCACATTTCAAGTGCAGAATCTCCTCTGCGCCAGCGCGTTGGCCTGGCATATGGGTATCGATCCCGATTCGATCGCAGCTGGTATCCGATTCTTCCAGCCTGATGTGGATCTCATGCCAGGAAGCTGCAATATTCTTCACTACGGAGGCGCCACGATACTGCTTGATTCGGCAAGTCAGGCCTGGTCTATCCGGCCCCTCGTTCGTGGGATCACCGATTCAGCGTTCCATCACACGGTCGTCGTGACGGATTGCTTTCCGCACCTCGACGAACTACAGATTCACGAGGCTGGCCGGCTGATCGGTCGCGTTGCTGACGTAGTCGTCACCCAGCGAAACGATTTGAGTGCTGAGAGTCTGGCTCATTTCAAAGAGGGACTGGCCAACAACGATGTCCCGCCGCTGGTATTCACCATGCCTTCGGAAACCGAGGGAATCCAGCGCGCACTAAGAATGCTCGATGGAGGAGACCTCTGCCTGCTGCTAACCCAGAATGTCCATGGAGCCGTGAGCACTATTCGGGATTCAAGCTGACCCCGCATTCGAGTTCAGGCTACTACAGTGCTCCAGGGGTGACGTAAACTGACCCGTTCGCTATCATGCCTGCTGTTCGGACGAGATGTGCAAGTAGTCATGTCAAGGAACGAGGAGCCTGTGTTGCTGGATTTCCACACCCACACCTACTGGAGTGACGGCGTTCTCTCGCCGGTTGAGCAAGCGCGACGAGCTGTTGTGAACGGGTATTCTGCGATCGGGATGACCGACCATACCGGCGTCGGAAACGTTGCTCACCTGATTCAAGAATTAAAGTGTGATCGGGATATTGTCGAGCGCTACTGGCCGATCACGGTCGTCGTGGGTGTTGAACTGACTCACGTGCCTGCTGCCGGTATCGCCGATGCCGCGAGAGCCGCACGCGATGCAGGTGCCGAGATCGTCGTGCTCCACGGCGAGACACCGGTCGAGCCTGTCGAGGCAGGATCAAACGCCGCGGCGATTGACTCCGGAATGGTCGATGTGATCGGCCATCCGGGTCACATAACTGAAGACGAGGTACGCCGGGCAATCGACAATGATGTGTACCTGGAGATCTCAGCTCGTAGCGGGCACTGTCTGACGAACGGCCACGTGGCCGCGCTTGGTCAGCGCATGGGAGCAAAGCTGATTGTCGACAGCGACGCTCACGCACCGTCCGATCTGCTGACTTCGGAATTTCAGAGATCCGTTGCGCTGGGCTCGGGTTTGGAATCGAGTCGACTCGATGACGTGCTC
>JBBDTL010000152.1:0-5128 GCA_040904465.1 Thermomicrobiaceae bacterium
GCTCGTCTCCGGGCTGGCGTCGGCGGCGTTTCATGCCCCGGCGGTAGCGATGGTCGGCGAGTTCGGCGGCCCGAAGCTCGGCCGCGCGATGGCGATCTTCATGGCCGGCGGAGAGATGGCCCGGACGATCGGCCCGCTGGTCATCACGGCGGCCATTGCGCTATTCACCTTTGAAGGATCATTCGTCGTCTTCGTATTCGGTGTCGCCGCGTCGATTATTCTCTATTTCACCCTCGATACGACCAAGGGTGATGCGCGCGCGAAAGCAGGAAATCAGGCGGACATCAGGCCGCTGGTAAAAGCACGGATTAAACCATTGACCGGTCTCTTCGGTTATTCAATCATCAAGGCCATTGCTACAGTCCCATTCCACTTTTTCCTGGTGACGTTGCTGGTCGATAAGGGCTACAGCGAATGGTATGCCGGTTTTGCGCTTTCGATCCTGTTCGGCTCGGGCGTCATAGGTGGTTTTGTTGGCGGGAGCATTTCGGACCGCATCGGACGGAAGAGCACACTTGTCGGCGCTGCGCTGGCAACAGCCCCGTTGTTCTATCTCTATCTGATTCTGGAGAATGGCTCCTGGTGGGTGCTGTCGATTCTCGTCGTTGCCGGGATGGTCTCGATGTCCGTCCGGGCAATCGGGCTGGCGCAGGCTCAGGAACTGTTGCCGGAGGCACGAGGCCCGGTGGCGGGAATGATGCTGGCGACCGGTTTCGTGAGCATGAGCCTGGGTTCGATTGCCTTTGGCTCGTTATCTGACTGGATCGGGATCGAGACTGCCTTTTACATCGTTTCAGCGCTCCCGTTTGCCGCCCTGCCGTTCATTGGTCTGCTCCCAGGTCGGGATGACACGCTGGCGCAGCCGGAGAGCTAGGATGCGACGCCCAGGTTCAGTGTGAATTCTCACGAAGCATCGCAAACTGAAGAGCAGCAATCGTCTCAGCCGGACCAGGCAGAGATTGATTCTGCCGCGGATGATTCACGTGAAGCAGAATACAACTCGCGCGGAACCTGGATCACGTCCGGCGCACACTTCGCACATGACCTCTACCCGGCATTCATCGGCGTCCTGATCCCCGCGATTCAATCCAAACTGGCAATTCCGCTGGCGCTGGCCAGTTTGATGGTCCCCGCCCAGCAGATGCCGAGTGTCCTGCAGCCATTCATTGGTTACCTGGCAGATCGGACCAGCAAGCACTGGTTCGTCGTGCTGTCTCCGGGCGTGGCGGCGATATCCCTCTCCATGATCGGGCTTGCCCCGCACATCGCAATCGTTCTTATGCTCCTCTTCATAGCGGGCGTGGCCTCCGCTGCGTTTCATGCTCCATCTGCGGCACTGGCTGGCGAGTACGGTGGCCCCAGAATGGGCCGGGCGATGGCGATCTTTCTGGCCGGCGGCGAACTAGCGAGAACGATCGGCCCGCTGATCATCACCGCGGCCATCGCGCTGTTTACGCTCGAAGGATCGTTCGTGGTGGTCGTCTTCGGGCTCACGGCCTCCGTCCTGTTGTATTTCACTCTGGATACAGAACAGAGCGATGCTGACGCCCGGGATTCGGAACACCAATCGATCCGGCCGCTGGTCCGGGCGAGACTCAAACCGCTCATCGGGCTGTTTGGGTACTCGATCATCAAGGCGTTCGAGACGGTTCCGTATCAGTTCTTTCTGGTGACATTGCTGGTCAGCAAGGGCTATAGCGAGTGGTATGCCGGTGTGGCGCTTTCGATCCTGTTCGGTGCCGGAGTTGTCGGCGGGTTCATCGGCGGAAGTATCTCTGACCGGATCGGCCGGAAGACGACCCTCGTCGGAGCGTCGCTCATCAGTACGCCGATATTCCTTCTTTACCTGACGCTGGAAAATGGCACCTGGTGGGTGCTGGGGTTGCTGATATTTATCGGAATCATCCTGATGTCGGTCCGGACGATCGGCATGGCGCAAGCGCAGGAGTTACTACCGGAAGCACGCGGACCCATCGCCGGGATGATGCTTGCCTCCTCGTCAGTCAGTCTGAGCCTGGGTTCGATCGCCTTCGGCGCACTGTCTGACTGGCTGAGCATTCAGACCGCATTCACTATCGCTGCCTGTCTGCCGCTGGCGGCGTTGCCGTTCATAGCCTTGCTTCCCGCGGAGGAAAATAAGCTGACTCAGCCGGAGAGCTAAGTCCGGCTAAGTCGCGCCTGACTCGCGTGGGAACCGGCTATACTCGGTTCAAGTGCCAGCGTACTCGTACTACAGTACCAGACCACCTATGATGCCCAGGACAAAGATGGCGATTCCTCCACGGTGCATGAGCCACTCAGTTGTTGAAAGTCGTTGCGACGCAACGAGGATCTGGCTGTTTCAACCACAGTCGCCAGTTCGCCGTGACCGCAGTCTGTTAGCTGCAAAGACAATCACAATACCTGCGAGAGCCACCAGGCTCAGTAGCGATCCAGTCATCGGAGGACCTCCTTCCGACTCGTTCGCGAAACTCATCCGGCGTGCGAGCGCAGACACGCATTAGAGAAGATACGAACATGAACTTCGTTTGCTCAATTAACGCTAGGAAACCGCTTTCGATGTGTCAACGCTCGTCGCTATGCTATTCCCCTCGCGGGCGATGCCTGCCGGCACGGTGCAATCTATATTGAAGGACGTGACTAATGTCTCAAGTCCGCATCAGCAACGCCGGGTAGATGCGACGCAGGGAGACACTGTTTAGCCGCCTGGCCGACCGGGTGGATATCTACCCGGAATATCCGGATGTCCGGCATCCGATGGAGTTAGTGAAAGATCTTCTTGTCGATCTCGGTCTGGAAAATGCCATTATCGGAGTCGACTCCGAAGGCTACGGTCAGCTCTACGGCTATCGCGGTCCGCATGTTCCCGAGCTTCTGCCGAACGCCACGATTGTGAACATCCTGGACGACATCGAATACATGCAGATGGTCAACTCAGAAGAGGAGTTGACACTGATCCGGGAGAACTGCCGCTGGGGCAATCTCCCCCACACCTATCTGCAGGAGTACTGCGAGATCGGTGTCAGCGAGACCGATATCTCGATGCGCGACTCTTCAACTATATGCTGAAAGCGCAGACGATTGCGCTGAATACGCTCAAGCCGGGTCGACCGTGCTCGGATGTCGACAAGGCGGTACGGTCCCACTTCAAAGATCAGGGCATCGAGGAGATGTGGCGGCATCATACCGGTCACGCCAAGTCCACACTTATCCACGAGGCGCCCTTCCTGGATGTCGGGGATGACCGTTTCATGGAAGTTGGCATGGACTTCACCGTAGAACCGGGTGTCTACGTTCCTGATTTTGCCGGTTTCAGGCATTCAGATACGGTCGCGGTGACTGAAGACGGCTTTGAGTGGCTGACCTGCTATCCGCGTGACCTGGAGAGCCTGACGATTCCGATTTAGATCCCGGACTTTCTGGGCCGTCTGGGCTAGTGACACGGGCACAATGCCACGCCAGAATGTTGTTATCTGGATTTCGACGACTCGGAGGCAAGCGATGAATGACATTCTGGTGATCGTGCCGTGTGGCTCAGCCAAGATCTGGGACCGAGATCCTTACGCTGGTCCGACAGCGGCCTACCACGCCTATCGCGGCACCCCCTTCAAGCTCAATCGTGCCTACGCGGAACGATTCGCCGACCGCTGGGTAATCCTCAGTGCGAAGTATGGCTTCATTCGCCCGAACTTCATCATCCCCGAACCGTATGAGGTGACATTCAAGAAGAAGTCGACCAACCCGATCGACCTGGAAACGCTGCGCCAGCAACTTGACGAGCTGAAGCTCAATACGTTCCGGGTGGCGGTCGGACTGGGCGACAAAGAATATCGCTGGGCAACCGAGTTAGCATTCGAGGATACAGGGGTGATTACCGTCTTCCCGTTCGCCGGACTGCAGCTGGGAACATCGATGCATGTCATCAAACACGCCATCGAGATCGGCGATTCCGGCATTCCTCGCCCGGCACCGGAGCCAAAACCGCTGATCGGCTAGCCTGCTCAGTAGCACGGAACCCGGGTGCTCCCCCGGCATGTTCTTCCGTTGTCAACTTCATACGCTGCTGGTACTGCGGATGTCTTATGCTCCCCGGCGATTGCCGCTTGCCTCATAATCGGGTGCGATAAATGTAAGCCTCGCTACCGTAGATTGCTGCGATAGCTGGCACCATAAGTGCGTAATCCTGAAACGTCGCAATCCAGTCCGGAACCGCAGTTTCGTGACGCACGTCAGGGATCCCGGACGGAATGCTAGGGAATATCGCGCTCGACTCGATGGCGGGCGGCGCCGATTTCTCCGCGGTGAACTCCTCGATTTACACATCTCACGAAAGAAGGGGTTGTCATGACGATCGCCGAATCACCTCAAAGCACTATTAGTCCCAAACGCGAGCAACCTGAATCGCTCTCCGAGAATATGCTTAGACGCTACCGTGAGGTTCGCCATTTTAGCGAGAAGCTCTGTGAGCCGCTGGTAGCTGAGGATTTCGTGATCCAGTCGATGCCCGATGTGAGCCCGACCAAATGGCATCTGGCGCACATTAGCTGGTTCTTTGAGACATTCATTCTCTCGGAGCATCATCCAGACTACCGGCCGTTCCACCCGCACTTTTCCTATCTCTTCAACTCCTACTACAACACAGTTGGAGAGCGGCACTGCCGGCCGAAGCGAGGACTCGTCTCCCGGCCAACCGTTGACGAGACGTTTCAGTACCGGCGATATATTGATCAACATATGCTGGAGCTCCTGTCCGGTGCCGACGAGGAGAAGCTTCGCGAGCTGGACCCGCTGCTGACCATCGGCCTGAACCACGAGCAGCAGCATCAGGAGTTGATGGTCACGGACATCAAGCATGTCTTGACCGAGAACCCGTTGCGCCCGCTGTATCAAGAGAGGCAGCCGGTTCCCCATCGAGGCTCGCAGCCGCTTCAGTGGGTCGACTTTGACGAGGGGATCTACTGGATCGGCCATGACGGTAGCGGCTTCTCGTTCGACAATGAAGGTCCGCGACATCGGGAGTTTGTCCAGTCGTTCCAGCTTGCAAACCGGCTGGTGACCTGCGGTGAGTACCTGGAGTTCATGAATGATGGCGGCTATGAGCGTTTCTACCTCTGGCTCTCCGAGGCTT
>JBBDTL010000153.1:0-5071 GCA_040904465.1 Thermomicrobiaceae bacterium
GGGCGAGGAACTCCGCATCGTTCCGGCTCCCTGGGACAGCGGTCGAGATTGAGCGCGCATATTCGAACGGGGTCATCGATTCTCGCGCATTGATGCCTGTCCAGGAGGCCCCTCGTTGCAGACGGGTGTAAAACTGGCCAGCGGGTGAAAGTCCGCCAAGCCCTCGCAGCCAGAAGTAGCTGAGGATTGCGGTCGCGAGCAGCAATGCGATCGCTGTCCCACGCATGATCCACTGGCTCGTGCTGGTGGCCTCTCCCGAGCCAAAATCTGCACCGCCGCCACCAGTTTCACCGGGGGCGAACTCTTCTTCGAAATAGTCAAGGTTCCCGCCAGACATTCGACCGCCCAGAGCCGGGTCGTTGGTCAAATCGTCGGGAAGCTCACCTGCGCCGTCGCCTGATCCCCGAGAGATTGTCGATTGGGATGGAGTCGGCTCGAAATCGACCCAGCCGTATCCCGGGAAGTAAACCTCGACCCAGGCGTGTGCGTTACGATCGCGATAGACGGCTCCATTCATCTCCTCGTCATACGCTGCCGGGAAGTAACCGACAGACACGCGCGCAGGAATGTTCTCCATTCGGAGCATCTGTGCCATCGCTGAAGCGTAGTAGGTGCAATATCCTTGCTGACTTTCGAATATGAAATACTCGAGGAAATCTGTGTTTTCCGGTGGAACCGAGATCTGCTCGCTATACTCCAGATTCTCCCGCAACCACTCCTCGATCACTGACGCCTTGTCGTATGCGTTGTCCAGATCCTCCGTCAAGTCCAGCGCCAGCAGTTGGACGCGCTCGCTGGAATCTTCGGGGACCTGGGTATACCGATCGAAGAGTTCGACAGGATATGCATCTGAGGCGGCGGATAGCTCCTCGGCCGTAGCCTCACTCGTCAGCGACGTGACTTCGTACTCGTCTCCGCTGCGAATGTCCGAGGCATAAATCGCTTCGACGTCGTTGAACACCGGGAGCGGACCAGAGAATTCGAGCTGTTCCACCGAATAATCTTCATTCAGGACCAGCTCGGTCTCAATGTCCCGTTCACTCAGGCGTTCCTGCTGTTCAAGGACCTCTTCGTAGACGTCCTGTTGAGCGTCATCCAGGGTTTCCGGGTCAATAGTCAGATCTTCTTGCTCATCAGGCGCTACGGCATCAGAAGTCGGTGTGACTTCTTCCACATTCCCGTTTTCGACAGACGTTGGTTCAGCGTCCGCTTCATCGGCATCTGGCGCAAAGTCAGCCTCTTTCAGCGTATTGACCAGGTTCCACAAATCAGGCGGGGTAGTACCCTGTACTGCCGATTCGATATTGATGGGCTGTTCATCATATGTGTGCCAGGCGGTCTGGACTCTCGTATCGACATTCGCGCTGAGGGTTTCGCCTCCGGACAGGATGATATTGCCCTGGGGACGGAGTACCTCGACCTGATGGCTGCGCTCTCGCGTTGATTCCCGTGATGAATCGGGGATCGGGTACTGTTGTTCTGCGTCAAAACTGAGCAGCGGCGGAGAACTATCGTCCTCCTCGTCAAGTGGATTGTAGGTATCCTCGAAGGTCGATTCCCACCCGTTTCCGTTGAAATAGTCATAACGGTGAGCCACCAGGTAGGGCGCTTCGCTGCCAGTAACGAACACTACGGGTTCCTCGCTCAATCGGAGTGACCCGCCGAGCGCAAACTCGTTGTCGAAGCTCGCGAATCCGCCAATTCCGCCGGAGCCGCCGCCAGTCCCGGGAAGCACGTTTCCGAACCGGTCAACAAATGCCTGCTCGACGCTCTCCCATGGGCCACGCGCGCTTGTGAAGGCCGCCACTGCTCGATCCGTCTGTGGGGAAAAGGGCACCATCCAGCCCGCGAGGATAAGAATTGCTGCCAGGTAACTTGCGGTCCAGAATCCGCGCAGCAACAGTGAATCCGGATAGGGCACTCCTTCCTGTCTCCATCGCGACTCGCGCTGATTGAAATGAAAACGCATCAACAGCAATATGGAGGCGAAGAGGTACACTACCAGAATGAATGCGGAGACATGGTCGGAATAGCCGAGATTCAACAGGACGATAACTCCCGGAAGGAGCAATGTTATCCAGATCCATCCGGAGCGAAACACGAACCAGATTAAGGCGTAGCTCAGAACCCAGAGCATCCCGCACATCATCAGGATGAACAGGTAGAGATCCTCGGCGGACTCACCTCCTCTGATCGTTGCGTACCACTCCTCCCATCGCCCCCATAGCCAGGTCAGCTTGTCCCAGCGAGTCCCGAGCGTATCGCTGAGGAAGGTCGTCATCTGGAAAAAGACGACGATGAGTCCGATGATGAACGCAGTCAGATGGGCGGCAAACGGGGGGAGTTGGCGCATATTCGCCAGTAGCAGCCCGACGATCAGACCGAGAATCGTAATTGGCGTCAGAATATGCAACCCATCCGCCCACTCGGCCTGCTGTACAGACCAGGTTGCAGTAAAGACGAGCAGTGCGACCAGCCAGAACGTCGTCCAACCGTGTTCGAGGCGAAAGCGATGCATGGGTTGATCTACCTCCAGCACTAAATGGAATTGAACCGGGCACCTGGCGGCCGAGAAATCGTCCTGCTAAATACGCTAAACCCGCTGCGCCTGGTAGCTGTGTCCCTGGGCCGACAGAGCGGCATTTATGTCGTCACCGTGCTTCACCAGATAGGTCGTCACACCGACCGCAGCGAGATCGCTGACAACCATGAGGCTGCTGTCCGAGCCGTCAAATGTACTCGGCTCGATCGTCACTGCAACGCAACGGACGCCACGCGTGACAAGTTGGATGACCGACTGGACCCACGTTTCATCGGTTGACGGCGAGATCACCACGACGGTGCTGTTCCGATCAAACCGTGTCGATTCCGTCAGCAATCGCTCCGCAAGGGCTGTCTGCCCATCAGCTTGCATCACTGCGAGTTGTTCCAGGATTTTCGTCATCTGGCGCGGTCCGCGGTCCGCGGGAATCACATTTCGATGAGCGTCATTGAAGATCATCCCGACGTTTCGGGTCTGCTCCAGAAAATGATTTGCCAGCGATGCCGCCAGTGTGACCGAGTACTCTTCTGTTGAATCCAGCCAGAACTCGATCGGTAACGCACCGCTCGGACTATTGATCATCGCTCGCGCCTGCATAGTCTGCGGAACGTTCGCCCGGGCGTGGTGATGCGCGTCCATGTCCACCACGATCCAGATGTCGGAGGTCGGATCAAGCTCGAACTCTTTGACCATGAGCTGACCAGTTCGAGCGGTCGTTTTCCAGGAAATCCGATTGAAGCTGTCGCCTGGCATGTACTGGCGAACGCCTGAAGCGTTCGGGGTGACAAACTGGGTCCGCCGCTGAGTAGAACTCCCACCAGGGAGGTCTCCGACTGGCAGCCGGAACCCACTGAGGTCTACCACTGCCGGATACACCACGAGCTCGCGGACATCCGGAACAGGCTCCTCGATCGGAAACAGGCCGAACGGGTCACCAGAACGCAAGGTGAGCGGCCCTATCTGAAATCGCCCTCGCCGAGAGCACCAGGTTTCGACCTTCCAGCGATTCGCGTCGTTCGGATTCAGATTGACCACCCGGCTGATCTGATGTCCGGGCAGGTTTGAATGGTCGATAGCTTCTACCCAGAGTTTCGGAAAACGGCTTTTGTTCAGAACACGAACGCGCTCTTCGAGCGTTTGGCCAACTTGCGCGCGATTCGATTTGGTTTCGCGGGTAACTTCAAGACCGCGCAAGCTGACGCGGCTCCAGACAAAGCTCACAATCAAGAGTCCGGTCAGCACGAAGAAGAGGTTGTCGAGAATGCTCCAGCGGTTGATCTCCGAAGCAACCAGAATCCCCAGAATAAGTGCTACCAGCTTGAGCCAGTTCATGACCGCTGCCCGACTTCCCTCCAGCTCCTGGGTTGTCGCTGTGGCGCGTCCCGGCCGGGTGACTGGGCGCCAGGTATGGGAAGCGAGGCGATCGTTTCCCGAACCACAATCCGGCTGTCGACGTTCTTCATCCGGGCAGACGGGCTGACAATGATCCGGTGGGACAGCGCCGACTCCGCCAGATCCTTGATGTCGTCCGGTATTACATAGTCGCGTCCATGCATCGCTGCCCAGGCACGGGTGGTGTTGTAGAGTGCCAGGGAACCTCTCGGGCCCGCTCCAAGATATACGTCGTCATGCTCGCGCGTCGCTTCTGTGATAGAGACGATGTACTCCATCAGGGAGTCGTCGACATGGACCTCCCGCGCGAGCCGTTGCGCTTCAACCAGCTCTTCAACAGAAACAACCTGCTCCAGACGATCGAGTGGATGTGCACGATGCTGGCGCTGAAGAATTTCCACCTCGGCCTGATGAGTCGGATAGCCCAGTGAAAGTCTGATCAGGAATCGATCGAGCTGTGCCTCTGGAAGCGGGAACGTACCCTCATATTCAATGGGGTTCTCGGTTGCCAGTACGACAAACGGGTCCGGAAGGATGTAGCTGACCCCGTCAACGGTGACCTGAGCTTCTTCCATCGCCTCCAGCAGTGCGGACTGCGTCTTCGGCGTCGCTCTATTAATCTCGTCCGCCAGCACGATTTGCGCGACCACTGGGCCGGCCCGGAACTCGAACTCTCCAGTTTTCTGATTGAATACACTGACGCCGGTGACATCACTCGGCAACAGGTCTGGCGTGAACTGTATCCGCTTGAAGCTGCATCCGACGCTTCTGGCTATGGCCTTGGCAAGAACCGTCTTCCCCACCCCTGGAACGTCCTCAACCAGGACGTGACCCCGACAGAGCAGAGCAACCATGACGAACTGGACTTCCCGGCGCTTCCCGACGATTACCCGCTCAACGTTTTCGATGATCCGTTCCGACAACGACTGGACGGCTTCCATACCGCTCCCCTCTTGTACGTGTGGGGTGTTCCGCCCGTCCAGATCGAGATCGTGAACGTTCTGCCAGCATAAGCGGAATCCCGGGTTCGTATTGCCGGTAATTATCCCAACGCAACATTAAGAGAGTCTAAGGCGGTCGGAGTGGATACGCAGATGAGGCTGGTACCACGCCGAAAGGTATTGCGCTGGTCTCCCG
>JBBDTL010000154.1:0-5042 GCA_040904465.1 Thermomicrobiaceae bacterium
CCCGACGGGCGATTTCGGCTGCTTCAGGAAAGACCATGTGACCTCGCTCATCGGCGCGTTGACGTTCCTCCTCAGTTCCATACATACCCTCGCAAACGAGCAGATCGCTTCCCCGAACGAACTGCGGCAGCTCACTGGTTGGCCTCGTATCAGTCACCATCGAGATCTTGATGCCGGGGCGAGGCGGCCCGAGAACGTCGTCGGCATTGACCCGACGCTTCCCGAATTCCACATTCTCACCGGCCTGGAGGTCCTTCCAGTATTCGACGGGAATCTCCATCTCCTCGGCGATTTCCCGCTGGAACTCACGGGACCTGTTCAGTGTGAAGCTATAGGCGAGACACGTAATGCGATGGGACACTTCAAGCGCCCGCATCTCCAGATTTCCAGGCAGCGTCACGCAATCTCCTCCTTGAAGTTCATGTATGTGAACCTCGAACGGAAGGCGTGGAGCAATGTAGCGAAGCGCTTCGACGAGTGGCCTGGTGCCGATCGGTCCATAAATGGTCAGAGGCTCGGTTCGCATACTGTGGGCGATGGAGTAAAGGATCCCGGGCAGCCCGGCAACGTGATCGGCATGATGGTGAGTCAGGATGATCGCGTCAGTTTGATTGAAGCTCCAACCACTCATTTTCCAGGAGATCTGGGTGCCTTCGCCGCAGTCGATCAGAAAAGTGTGGCCGCCGGTGCGCAGGAGCAGTGCGGACAGCCATCGTTCGGGTAATGGCATCATGCCGCCCGTACCGAGCAGACAGGCATCAATCATGCTCGCAGATTCCTCTCCTGGTTTCTACCACTGGCGACCGGATCCGTTCGTCGTCCTCCGATCTCGCTGCTTTACAGCCCGCATCTTACTGAATTGTATTTCGGCGTGCTGTCATCGGGGTGCTATGATGGCTCGGCGTGCGGTCGATCTGCGGAAAGGGAACTCTGTGACTACTGGACGTCCAGCGACGATGGCGATGAACGGCATGGTCGCGACACCGCATCACCTGGCAAGTCAGGCAGGATTGCGAGTGCTTCGCGAGGGTGGAAATGCAGTCGATGCAGCGATCGCTGCCAATGCGGTTCTGACCGTCGTCATGCCGGACAATTGCTCGATCGGCGGTGATGCTTTCTTCATGATCTGGGACCCGGCTGGCGGTGAGTTGACCGGGTTGAATGGCAGCGGTAGAGCGCCATCGGCTTCCACCATCGAAGCAGCGCGCTCCTCGGGTTTCAGCGCAATGCCTGAGCGCGGAGGTTGGACGGTCACCGTGCCCGGTGCAGTTGAAGCCTGGAGCCGGGCGCTGGAGCGGTATGGTACACGAGAGCTCGGGTCGCTGCTTGTTGACGCCATTTCCTACGCCAGTGACGGGTTTCCGATTACGCCTCATTTGAGTGCTGCTATTGCCGCCAATGCAGACTTGCTCCGGAATAACTCCGCCGCCGCACGGCAATATCTCGGGAGCAACGGGCTACCCGTAACGGGATCGGTGCTCCGGCAGACTGATCTCGCGGAGTCACTGAAGACTATCGCGCGTGACGGTGCGGGAGCGTTCTATACCGGCGAAATCGGTGAGCGGATCGTTAGTAGTCTGAATTCGGCGGGTTCGCCGATTACCCATGAAGACCTTGCCGGCCATTCGTCCGATTGGGTGACACCGATTTCGTCGGACTACCGGGGTTACACGGTCTGTGAGATGCCCGCGAATACGCAAGGGCCGACTGCGCTACAGATGCTGAATATCGCCGAAGGCTGGGACCCGGCGAATCTGCCGGACGGCTTAGCCGAGCAGATTCATCATTTCGTCGAAGCCAAGAAACTGGCGTTCGTCGACCGGGATCAGCGAATTGGCGACCCGGCGTTCGTTGATGTACCGGTGGAACGCCTGATCTCGAAAGAGTACGCGGCGGAGCTGCGTTCGCGCGTCCGCCCGGATCAGGCGTGGATCGATACGGGTGCACAGCCCGGTGCCGGAGACACGGTCTATCTCTGCGCGTGTGATGGGGACGGGATGGGCGTTTCGCTCATCCAGTCACTGTTCCGTGGGTTCGGCAGCGGGATCGTGGCAGACGGAACCGGAATTGTGCTCCAGAATCGTGGCGCGTCCTTCAATCTTGACGAAGGAGCCGCGAACAGCCTGCAAGCGGGCAAACGTCCGATGCACACGTTGATACCGGGCATGATCCTGCACGGCGGGCTTCCCTGGACCGTATTCGGCTGCATGGGCGGCCACGGACAGGCTCAGAACCATCTCCAGCTCGTCTCGCGGCTAATCGACCACGGGATGAATCCGCAGGAGGCGATCGAAGCTCCTCGCTGGATTGCCGGGCCAGATGTCACCGGAGACGCCGAACATCTATTGCGGCTGGAGCCCGAATTTGGCGATCGTGTGGTTCAGCAGCTGAAAGGGCTGGGCCATGAAATTCGACTTACCGGGTCGTTTTCTTCAGCGATGGGCCATGCGCAGGCGATTCGAATCGACCGGGAGAATGGGGTGTTCATCGGGGGGGCCGACCCTCGCGCGAACGGATACGCACTCGGGTGGTAATTCACCGAGATTAGAGCGGCTCTGCCTCGATATTCGGATCCCAGGGAAGGTGCCCGTTGTTGTGCGGACAGACATGCCCCTCGGGACCAATCACATCACCGCAACGGGGGCAACGTGGCCGGCCAGCAGCGACGACTTCGGCGATCTCCTCGGAAAGTCCTTTGGATGCTTCCAGAGTTGATCGTCCGGTGAACACCGGTTCAGCATCGTTCTGTTGTTCGATATCATGAGCGAAGAACGCGACGACTCGTACCTCTTCGTCGTATCCGATCGCCATCTTCCCTACCTGGTATTCCGGAGCGGTCGGAGAGACTGGCTGCAGCGCGGGTAAGCGGTCGGATTCGATGTCGTCGGTGTTGGTTCCAGTTGATTGAAGCTGCTCGAGAAGTTGTTCGATAGCCAGGCCAAGCGCCTGCAATTGCTCTTTCTCCATCCAGAGCGACACCACGTCACCGAGAGTGCCCGCTATCAGTCTGAAGCGCCTCTGCCCCGGCTCACCGAGCGCTTCGGCGGTGAGAATCTCAAGTTGCTCGTATTCGTGCTGCTCGAATACCACGGAAATTCCACTCCTTCGGTTCGCGTCAAGACGCTCTTGGGAGCATACTATACGCTGTTGACCGCCGGCAGATTCACTCGGTCAACTGGGCCTGTTTGTGGCAGGATGGCCACCATTAGCGAACTCGTTCGTCTTATTGTGGGGTGTTGTTCCCACGCTGCGGAGTGTCAAATCGCCGCGGCTTCGTTGAATCCTGAAGGGATGAAGTCTGCAGTATGGACAAGCGCGTTTTAATTGGCGTTGCAGGTATCTTCGCTGTTGTTTTAATCGTCGGTTTGGTGTTCGCACTGTCCGGAGGAAGTGACGACGACGGCGACAACGGTGAAGTTGCAGAAGATTCGGCACAAACTGAAGAATCGACCGACGACCAGGCCGGAGACGACGACCCGGCTGAAGGCGACGAGACGACTCCTGAAGAGGGAGCCGGAGAAGGAGAGGAAGAGGGAGAAGGAGAAGGGGAAGGGGCAACCGATCAGGAGTCCCAGGAGGATGAAACCACGGCGCCAGTTGATGATGTTCCGGAAGAAGAAGTTCAGCTACCGACCGGTGAACCTCAGCGACCGCAGAGCGACGCAATGGCCTATGGTTTCAACATCGCCTGGCGCGCGGACGAAGAAGGACAGCAGTACAACGAGTACACTCAGCAAGCTGTCGATACGGCTGGGTTCAACTGGGTCAAATTCCAGGTCCACTGGAGCGAGATTCAGCGGGAACCGGACTGGCTGGATCCGGCGCCGGTTGACCGCATGGTAGAGCTCTATGAAGGTACTGAGACCCGAATCCTTATCTCAGTCGTCGGCGCGCCAGAGTGGGCACGAGACCCGAACGGCGAACAGTTGCTGGCAGACTATGAGCCATTTGTCGGCTTCATGGCATTCATGGCCAATCGCTACCAGGGCCGCGTGCATGCCTGGGAGATCTGGAACGAGCAGAACATGGCCCGTGAGATGCACGGAACCGTACGTGTAAGCGATTACGCAAGCCTGCTTGAGGCAGGCTATCGTGGGGTGAAAGATGCTGACCCCGACGCGCTGGTCGTCTTTGGCGGATTGTCGCCAACCGGAATCAGCGATCCCGAGGTCGCAGTCAATGACGTGGAGTACCTGGAGGCGTTCTACCTACACGGAAACGGTCACTACACGCAGTTCTTCGACGTTCTCGGGATGCATCTGAACGCCACGAACAATCCACCAGATACAACCTATCCGGACAACCCGGGACCGGGCGAATGGTCTGACCACAACAGTTTCTACTTCCTGCGAGGTCAGGATCAGCGCCAGATCATGAGCGACTTCGGTGACGAGCGTCCCGTCTGGATAACGGAGTTCGGCTGGACGACCGAGAACTCGGCAGAAGGCTACGGATACGGTGCCGACGTCAGTGAAGAGAACCAGGCAAACTACCTCACCGGTGCATTTGATGTCGCCCGGGAACAAATGCCCTGGGTGTCGGGCATGTTCGTCTGGAATCTCAATTTCTCAACGCTCGTTCCGGCAGAGGACGAGAAATATGCGTGGTCCATTCTCTATGACAACTGGAGTCCACGACCGGCATATACTGCTTTGCAGGAGATGCCAAAGCCATAGTTCGTAAGACTTTGGCACAGAAACATACTCGTGAACGCCCGTCAGTTCTGGCGGGCGTTCACACGCCAGTGACAGACATCAGGAAGCCGCCCGGTTTTCGTTTGGGCGCGGCTTGTTTGAAAGCAGGACTATGATGGAAGATGTTTCTGAATCAGCGCGTGGCGGTCGCCAATACCGGTCGTTCGCCACGTCCATTTCCCGCAGAACGTTGATGAAGAGGGGGATCGCGCTCGGGATGAGCCTTCCTGCGATCTCCGCAATTCTGGCTGCCTGCGGCGGCGACGAAGAATCTGAGGAGGATGAGGCCGAACCTACGGCTCAACCGACTGAGGAGCCCGTCGCGACCGAACCAGCACCGGATGATGA
>JBBDTL010000155.1:0-5006 GCA_040904465.1 Thermomicrobiaceae bacterium
GGTGGACAGAACGTCGCGGCGGTGTTCAAGCGGTACGACGGGTAAAGCGGTTTTCGCAGAGGCTGATTGGTAGCGTGCTGGTTTCCCCGCCACGCTACCGCCTTTTCTGAGTTAACGCATATTGGGTTAGCGGTAGTAGACGGTCACCTCGTCGATCAGAAGCCAGGGTGGTTCCCCAACTCCGCCCTGCTCCGCCATGTTCTGGATCCGGATGATGTTGTCTCCCGCCTGTACCGCGCCGTTTTGCCGGTACCACCAGCGGATGGTTTCCGTCTCCTCGGTGTCGAACGGACTTTCACCCCGATAGACCATGTCGTCATTGACCCAGACCTCGATCGGCACATTTTCCGCCGCGCCGCCGGTCAACGCGGTCATTTCAATTCCGACGAATATGCCTCCGGAGGAGTCCTGCGATTGAAACAGTGCCTCGCCCGCTGAGAACTGGGTTGCCTGACTGTACAGAAACGTTGATTGGTCGGGCAGATTATCCCAGTTATCCGGCTGGAACGAACCCTGAAAATCGACTCCCTGCAGGTCGCTCGACGGTGAACCAATTACCATCGCACTGAACGCCAGCGATGCCAGCTCATCACCAACGCCGGACTCTTCATCGTCATCATTGTCCGGCTCGGGCGTGGGCGGAATCGTTGGTTCAGGCTCCGGCTCCGGCTCCTGCGTTGCAGTCGGTTCCGGAGTTGGCTCCGGAGTTGGAGTCGGGGTCGGTTCAGGTGTTGGCGTCGGAGTCGGCTCCGGCGTCGCTGTAGCGGTTGGCTCCGGCACAGGCGTCTCAGTCGGTTCCGGTGTCGGCGTTGCGGTCGCATCCGGAATTGGTGTCTCGGTTGGTTCAGGAGTTGGATCACTGACGGCTGGATCTTCGCGGGTTGCCAGGAACCATATCCCGGCGATCGCAAAGAGAATAAGCATTCCGGCAACCAGAGCGATTGGCCACATGGGCGAGTTCTGCCGCCTTCGTGGCCGGCGTGTCGGAGGAGGAGGTGGGCGCCTGCCGCCCCCTGCAGCGCCAGGCATCATCCTGGTTCGGTCCGGCGTGGCCGCGGCCATGATACGCGTTTCATCGTCGGACGACGGTGGGTTTTCGATGGCTGCCAGCATCTCGGCAGCGCTGGCGAATCGGTCTTCGGGTTCTTTCGCGAGCGCTTTAAGCACCACGAGGGCCAGACCCTCGGGGATTGCATCGTTGAACTGTCGCGGGTCTGGTGGTTGCTCGTTTACATGGTGATACATCACCTGTAGCGGGTTTTCGCCCGGGAACGGCAGCCGTCCGGTCAAAAGTTCGAAGAGAATCACGCCAGCTGCATAGAGATCCGCCGACGGTCCGATTTCACCGGCGCGCGCCTGCTCCGGCGCCATGTACGCCGCTGTACCGAGCGCCATACCGGTATCGGTCAGGCCGGCATCCAGCGCACCGCGGGCGATGCCAAAGTCGGAGATCTTGGCTGTTCCGTTCGGGTCAACGAGCACGTTCTGCGGTTTCACATCGCGGTGGATGATCCCGGCTTCGTGGATTGCCTGCAATCCCTGGAGAACGTCCCGCATGATACGGGCGGCCTCGGCTGGGGAGAGTTGGCCCTGACCACGCATGTATTCCTTGAGATTGGGTCCGTCGACCCACTCCATGACCATGAAGAGGGTGGGGCCATCCTGCCCGTAGTCGAAGACGTCGACAATGTTGAGGTGTCGAACGGCCGCGGCGGCCCGGGCCTCGCGCTCAAATCTAAGGGCGAAGCGTTCATCCTGCGCGTATTGGGGACGCAGGATCTTGATCGCCACCTGGCGATTCAAGGTGGTGTCTTCTGCAAGATAGGTTTCGGCGAAACTTCCCTGCCCGAGGTGACGGTCGAGCCGGTATCGGCCTGCAATCAGGTCAGGCAGTTCAGACACAGTTCCTCCTCACGGGCGGCGGATAGTTTGGTGCCCGATCAGCCGTCCCGGAGTGAATATACCAGCAACCTGCGAACCGGTCAGTGCCGTTCAAGTGCGACCCGATTCACAATGAATGCGCGAGGCAGCCACCCCACGCATTCTAACGGTCCGCTTCTCACAAGCAAGTTCAGGAATCAACCGGCATTGCTACCACGATCACGCGATGATCGTTGATGCCATATGGCCAGCAAGTAATGAGCGTGAGGCGTTCCTCCGGCATTTCTGCCATGAATCTGCCGGTCTCCAGCCGCTCTTCCATACTGACGCCGACTTCCTTACGCATGTGGATTTCTTCGATCACGTAGCGGTGCTCGCCAGCCTCTGTTGTGACGATGACTTCCTGACCGTGTTCGACGTACTCAAGGGTGCGAAAGACTTCGCCTTCCCAGTCGTTATGCCCGGTGATGACGATATTGCCGTTCTCACCCGGCCGGGCTGATGTCTTATGGTGCCCCGCGGCATAGGAGGCGACATCCCATTCCCGGACGCGTTGCCCCTCGATTTCCTTAACCGTGTAGCCAACCTCTTTGATGCTGGTAGCGATCTCCACGCCTGGAATCCGGATGTGCGTCGGCTTCGGGTTTCGCGGTGGGGCTTCATCCGCACTATTGTTTTCGCCTGAATCTTGTTCACCACTTGCACCGAATGATCTCAGCGTCGATGCGATATCAGAATTCCTGCTGACTTCCTCAATCGGTTGAGGAGGGGGGCTGCTGTTTTCTGATGAGGACGACTCAACAGGCGGTCCCGCGATACCGGGAAGCGAGGATCCTGATGAAATTGGCGCCGTTGACTCTGAGGCAGAATCCTCTTCCTCGTTTTCATCATCGGTTGTGGCGACTCCAGCAATCCGTTCGCGCATCTCTGCTTCCTGGATTGCCCGAGAGGCCGGAATTGCCAGTGCCAGCCCGAACATGAGCACCGCAAACAGTATCATCAGTCCACTGATTGGGAGCATTCCTCGACGAGCTGGCTGGCCATGGTAGGTAAGAGTTCGAACGAGTCGTCCAGTTGTCGTTGCCACGATTGCGTCCCCCGGTTAAGCTGCCAATCGGCATCGTTGGCGATAATTCTACCCGTTTGTTCGTCCACGCGCATCGGTTTTCGAGATGATATCACTGAACTCGGGGATCAGTCTCCTCAAATTTTTGACGATTCGCGCGCTGAAAACGTTTCTGTCCACCGATATCCATTCTCGTTCGCGGCCCGACGGATGCCTGGACCCGTGTTAGGATGCTTCTCAGGCGGAGAACCACAACGTTGGCTACAGATGCATCGTTTGTTAATCTTTGCGCACGGGTGTCATCAGGAACGCCGACGGGAGCAAAAGCGTGCCGACGATCGTTGCATTTTTCAATCAAAAGGGCGGCACCGCCAAAACGACGACAACGCTCAACCTCGGGGCTGCTCTCGTTGAACGGGGCCGCCGGGTGCTGGCCCTCGATCTCGATCCACAGGCCAGCCTGACCATGGCGCTCGGCGTCGATGTCATCAACCTCGAATGGTCGATCTATGACTTGTTGTCAGACCCTGATCATCCGCTGGGTGATGTTATTCAAGCGTCGACTGTTCCGGGTATGGACCTTATCCCCAGTCATCCAGATCTTGCCGCGGCCGAGCTGGAGCTCCTCAATGAGCTGGAGCGCGAGCGACGGCTGGAGAATGTACTGAATGATCCGGCTCTCGACGCGTATGACCTGGTCGTGATTGATAGTCCTCCATCTCTGAACATTCTCAGTATCAACGTGCTTGTGGCGTCGGACGCGCTGGTGATCCCGATCGAGCCGCATCCGCTGTCGCTGATGGTTCTTCGCCGATTGTTCGAAACGGTCAGTCGCATTAGCCGGTTGAACCCGCGTTTGCAGGTTGCGGGGTTTCTACCCACCAAGGTTCACCATTCTTCCCGTCTTGCCGTAGATATGATCGATATGCTTCGCGATCAATTCCCGGATGTCCCGCTCCTGCCGGCCATCCCACTTTCGGTCAAGAGCGCAGAGTCCATCGTCGATCACACTTCGATCCTTCAATACATGCCGAACTCGCCACTCTCCAACGCGTATCGGAAAGCAGCCGAGGCGCTGGAGGAACAGGTTTCCGGGGAGGTGCCACATGTCTAGCGGGCGCGGCAAGGGTCGGCGCAAATTCACTGTAGATTCGCTGTTCCAGGATACATCGCCGCGGGCGGCCGGCGTACGTGACCTCGTCGATGCAAAAGTTATTGACATCGACCGGATCGTTCCGGACCCGGACCAGCCCCGGCAAACGTTTGACGAAGATGCGCTGGATGAGCTGACGTCGTCGATCCGCCAGGAAGGGTTACTTCAGCCCATCGCGGTTAGATACGACGACGCTGGCGACCAGTACGTCATACTTCACGGGGAACGTCGCTGGCGGGCTGCAAAGCAGGCTGGCGTCTCAGCGGTCCCAGCAATCGTCCGGGACGTACCAGAAGAGCGCCGTCTGATTCACCAGCTAATGGAGAATGTCGTCCGTGAAGATCTCAATGCGGTCGATCGGGCGGCAGCTTTGCGGCTGCTCAAGCGGCAGATGGACGATGCGCCATGGGAGCGTGTCGCCGAGACGGTCGGGATTCGTCGTAGCCGACTGTTCCAGTTGTTGAGTACTGAGAAGCTTGTCGCATCCGTTCAGGATCGGATCCGCGCGGGGGTACTCTCCGAAAAACAGACCCGTTCGTTGCAGGGGCTCGCACCGGATGCTCAGGAGAACCTGGCTGAAATGCTGGTCGATGGCCTGAGCGAAAAACAGGCTCAGTCGATCAGTCGCCGGTTGCGGGACAATACCGAGTACCTGAACCTCGACAGCCGGGAGCTTCAGGATCACATTACGTCGATTCATCAGGAAGTGAGAGATCCGGAATCGATCGATACGGGCCCCTCAGGGGCTGTTGACCCGCTCGCTCAGTCGTTAAGCCAGGTTGCGGCCAGCGATGCGAGCGATCTACAGCAGTCGATTGAGCGTCTGGGAATCCAGCTTGGTCAGGTCGCTGCGGGCGATACATACCTCAATGCCACTTCAACCCAGCTTCGAGCGCTCAAGCGTCT
>JBBDTL010000156.1:0-5004 GCA_040904465.1 Thermomicrobiaceae bacterium
TGATCCCGCGCTTCTTCGTTTCTCTTCGAAGCGTTCGTACTCAGAGACCTAGCGCAACGCCTTCAGTCCGTGGGTCTGTGGCTCCCATCAGAATGCCATTCTCCGGGTTGACCTCGATCAACTGGACCTGTCCGCCACCGTCCCACGCCCCGAGCACTTCTACCTCGTGTCCACGCTTCTTCAGTTCGGTGATGACGCGCTTGTCGACTCTGTCCTCAATGCGCAATTTGAAGTCGTTTGGCAGCGTCCCAGGATCAGTTCCCGGGAAGCTGGACCAACGAGGGGCTTCGACTGCCTGTTGCACATTCATGCCGAAATCAATCAGGTTGGTCAACGTCTGCATGTTTACCTGCGGCTGGAGATCACCGCCCGGCGTACCGCCAACCCAGCGCAGACGGCCGTTCTCGGTCACCAGATAACAGTTGAGCGTACTCATTGTGCGCTTGCCCGGCTCAATAACATTCGGATGGTCTGGATCAAGCGTGAATCCACGTCCCAGCCGGTTGTTCAGTAACACGCCCGTGTCGCCGGCAACGACTCGGCTACCAAAGCCATGCGAGAGGCTCTGGATAAACGACACTGCGTTACCATCCCGGTCGACGACGCAGAGATAGGTGGTATCGCCGACGGCTTCTCCGAGTTTCCCGGCCACGAACTCATCACTCGCCTGTTTCATGTCGATCGTGTCGTACCGATCCTTCGCGAAATCGGCGCTGAGCAACTGTTCCAGGGGCACATCGACAAAGCGTGGATCCCCGGCGTAGGCAATCCGATCGGCGAACGCACGCTTCTTCGCTTCCACCATCAAGTGCAGCGCATTTGCGCTGTTGTGCGACATTCGGCCAATCTCACTGTGGGCCAGGATGTTCATCTCCTCGAGATGGATCAGCCCGTTGGTGGGCAGATTCGTCTGATGAACGGTATAGCCCCGGTATTCGGTAGAAATCGGATCCGTTAGTTCGGATTCGTGCGTGCGCAGATCGTCGGCAGTGATTAGTCCGCCGTTTTCACGCATGAACCGGTCAATCTCCTGAGCGATCTGGCCCTTATAGAAAACATCCGGCCCACCTTCGGCGATGGCGTGGAGCGTCCGGGCCAGATCGGGCTGCTGGAACATTGCCCCAGCTCTGGGCGGCTTACCATTTGGTAGAAAAACGTTTGCGGTGGTGGGATGTTCGGCAAGCGCATCAGCATTCTCAGCAATGACTTCGGCGCCTTTGTGGGTCAGTGGGAAACCTTCACCCGCATAGCGAATCGCAGCCCGGAAAAGTGTCCGCGGCGCGATCGACCCAAATTGCTCCAGCCCGGTAAAGTAGGCGTGGACCGCGCCCGGGACGGCCGGTGCCATTGGTCCAAACAGTGGCATTTTTTCGTAGCCCTGATCGGTGAAAAATTCTCTGTTCGCACTGCCCGGGGCAATTCCGGACCCGTTCAACGACGATACCTTGCCGGAAGACGCGTCATAGTGGACAAAGAATACGTCGCCGCCGATCCCGCACATCGCCGGAAGCACCACGCCAGTTGTCAAAGCCGCAGCTACTGCCGCGTCCATCGCATTTCCGCCGCGCTGGAGTACATCGATGGCTGCGGCCGTTGCCAATGGATGAGCAGTGGCAACCATGCCATTCGAACCCATGGCGACTTCGCGGACTGTCGGAATATCACCTTTACTCATGCAGATTACTCCTCACACGATTAGTACACTCTCTTAATCATACTGCGATCGGGCCCCGTCAGTTGAGTCTAACACCAACTCCGGGCCAGACCACTCATTTATTTCGGGTAGCGACCAGCTCAAGATGAGGGTGTAATGATACCGGCAACCGACCGATCGGCAGCCGACCGGCGACCGACCGCAGCACACCACCAGGAATCTTTCGCAGCTGTGCCGCGGTAAGTCCGTCGACCGGAAGAAAATCGACATCAAACCCGAATCGCCGCATCAGGCGGACGATCTCAGCCGGGCTCGACATCGATGGATGCCAGATGTGATAGTCATACAGTCCCCGCAGCCGGTAGTAGAGTTCGGCTGGACGGCGGTTCGGTGTTTTCAAGAGGTATCGTCCCCCGGGACGGAGCACTCGTCGAACATCCAGAAGGTGACTGGTGACTACCGGCAAATGTTCGATCACGTCGCTACTGATTACCACATCGAACGAGCCTTCGCGAAACGGAAGTGCCTCGGCATCCGCGCCGACAACGGTTACATCTATCGCTCGGCGGTTCATCTCCGCCATCGAGGTAACGGTGATATCGCTCCCGGTCAGATTATGAAAGCCTCGATTCCAGAGGTCTTCAAGGAGATAACCTCCTCCAGATCCCACTTCCAGTATGTCGAGGCTTCTGTCCAGTTGATCGAGATAGGAAACCAGTGCTCGGGGTGGATTGTAGTTTCCGTAGGTGTTTGCCCATTCGGGGTATTCGACGTCCACTTCCCGATAAAAGGTGCGCAGTACGTCCTCGGGAACCGGACCTTCGCGGTAACGATCGGCACAGGGGCGACAGACGAATGCCCGACCGCTGAACGTGCTACTACAGAGCAAACACCGTCGCCGAGACCTGTCAACCACCATTTCGATGGCCTCGTATCCAGATATAGCCGCCAGCGACTACCGTTCCAAACAACAGGACCCCGAGGCTCGCAAAGAACATCGTATCTTGTCGCGCTCGCGAATAGAGGTCACGGCCAGTGGCTCTCGCCACCGTCCCGACGGGGACGTCTTTCTGAAAGGCAGCATTGAAAATCAACCCTCCCTGCGGTGCGTCCGGCATATCGACAACTTGCAGCGGTTGCTGTCCTGGCGGACGATTCCGTGACCAGGGGATGTTCATCGGGACATTGCCGCTGCGAATCCGGACTTCGAGATAACGATCTGCGGTGTTAGAAACGGGATCGAACCTGGCCTCGAACGCTTCGAGCGGGGCTGCCCATTCATAGTCGTCGAGATACCCGGAGTAAAGTGGCGACTGGAGATCATAGAGTGGTTCGAAAATGATATCCCCATTGGTCTGGACGTCGTTCAAGAGGGCGTGCCCGTCTTCGTAGGAGCCTTCAGCATCGTAACGAAGGGTGATCGCGTCGCCAGGCGACGATTCAGGCGAGGTGAGGACAAAGCGATAGCAGTTGTCCAGCGAATCCTCAAGTACCGGAAAATCAAATGGGACATGACTGATATCGTACATGTCCGCCGCATTGACACGCGACTCCCGGATCGGAGTTTCACCTTCGATCTCGTAAAGTTCCAGGATGACATCTTCATCGTTGTTCCTGGTGGGTTCGGGCAGCTCCGCGAAATGATCGAGATCGATCCAGCCTCGCTCATCATCGCCCATCACGACTCGCGCCCAGCCCTCTGTGGTGCCGACGATTTCCACCTCCGACCCTCCCGGAAGAAAGCCGACGTGATCTCCCACCACTGGGAGATCAATTACTTCGACGGTCTCAAAAGGTTCCAGAAGGCCAGTACCTGCGCTGACATCCGCGCCGTATGTCGCCACTCGAAGATTGATTCCTGCCAGATCCGGATAGGGTGAACAAAAAGTCTGTTCATAGCTGATACCACCAGTCAGCTCAGGCAACCATTCATGATCTTCGGGCCACTCGTGAAACAGAGGCTCCGGAAACCGCGGATCGTCACCCGGAGCGTAATTCACTTCAATTGCTGCCCCCTGGGCCGGATCAACCGGCACCTGCGAACCCGGAAATCCTTCCGGGTAGAAGCGGATTGTCAGTTTGTGGAGTCCATCGTCCTCCGAATAAAACGGTTGACGAATCTCGCTGTCGATCCCGAACCGGCCATCCTCTTCCGACATTGCAGGCACCAGCGAGGTACTCAGGGTGCAGCCGGTGAGTATCGTCATGCCAATCAGACAGAGGAGCATCCTGGTCATGATCCGGTTCACGCTGACGCTCCAGGTTCCGGGGCTTTCCCCCGGTCAGTCACGATTCGGTCGGCGAAACTCTCCGTCATAACGCGATAGGCAATCCAGATCGAAACGCCTGCCAGGGCGGTGCGAACAATCGCGAAAAACAAATCGAGCGGCATCTGTGCTGCGATGACATTCCGAGGATCCGGCAACAACGATACCGCTTCCCCGCTCAGTGGCAGGAATAATGCTGTGGTTGTGGCGGAGCCCCATTGCAGTGTGTGCAATAGCATCAGAATCACCTGGATGACGTGTAGCGGTAGCAGGAAACGGAATCTCGCCACCGCCAGCGCAGTGAACGGCACCAGCCAGATAGCGTACTGCGGATGGAAGAACGTCAAGGCGAAGACCAGCCCGTACACGGCGGTCGCCGCCGGGACCAGGTCACGAGTTCCGGTGGGTTCCTGCTCGTAATACCAGAAAAGCATCAACAGGTACACGAGCGGGAACAGAAACAGCTCCAGCGTCTGACCGAACGGGAACCGATAGAGCGGGACCGACAACTCGAAGAGATAGTTGACATGTGGATAGCGATTCAACAGCGTGAGCGTCGGACTTTCCCCTGTCGCTCCCCACACCACGACATCCAGCAGGAGCCAGCCTCCCGCGAGTATAGATGTCAGATAGATGAGCTCTCGCCTGCCTCTCCGGTACGCGATGAGAAAAAACGGAGCAATCAAGGCCGGGAAAAATCGCATCATGGCTGCACCGAGCAGGAACCCGAGGCCAAGGTAGCGGCGACCAGCGGTCGCCAGCAACACTCCGCCGAGCATAATCGCAATCGCGATCGAATCATGACGGGCGAACAGCACCGTTGTATAGATGACAAGCGGATTGAGTAGCCAGAGCGCAGAGACCAGCACGCGACGATCGGGGGCGACAAGCCGCATTAGCAGCCAACCCGCCACGAGATCAGCAACGATGTATGGCAACTTCAGCAGGAACAGTGCGCGGCTGAGATGTGAATAGCCGAGGAACGTATCGAATTCATGAGCCTGCACGCCGACTCCAAATACGCCCGCGGTTTCCGACCAGATCTCAGAGGCGCCGGGCAAGAGCGGTTGCAATAGCCAGAGC
>JBBDTL010000157.1:0-4995 GCA_040904465.1 Thermomicrobiaceae bacterium
GTAATTGCCATTACCTCGGTCGATAGCGGGTTTATCCAATGGATAACGTCATAAATCTGCCGATGAATGGTTGTTAGCGGCAGTACATCGCCGTTCCACCGTAGACCCATTAAGATTGGTTCATGGTGCATGACACGATTTCTCAATATGCGTATCATGTTGCAACGTCGGTGCACTACGCGACGAGCATTCGGGAACCGGGGCATCTGCGGAAATGTACGCTTCAACACGGTGGCTTTGTTTGGCGCCCAGATTCGTTGATTATACGGTTGCGTGAGTAGTGATACCCAGAACCCAAAACTCAATTCTGAGACGAGCTTGTCAGGGCCTGGTGGAAGATTCAGTTTCTTCTGGAGATCGTTGCGTAACCTGTAGAATCCGCTGATCTGTTCTGGGCGAAGCACCTGTTCAAACCACATGTCGGTTCCTGTGAGTTCACTCAACTCACGGTGGAGCGCGTTACGAAGCGATACTTCCAGCATCGCCAGCCAAGGATAAAGAGCTTCAGATAGCGCGACATTCCAGAGATAGTCAGCAACGGCATCGATCTCATCCGAACCATCACGCCGATAACGATCCAATCGCGGTTTGGATACCGTTGACTGAAAGTTGAGAAAGAATTCGCTGGTACTATCGAGGTTCATTCCTGACCTTGATGACGTCAACGGGCTCAGATATAATTGGAGCGTATTCCCCAGAGTTTCCATCACGCCCGCAAGGCGTTGACGACTCTGGGGTATTGATTTCCCTGACTCAATCGCCATCCGCATTAATTCTTGGCCACACTACCGATAGAGCCATACGCTGTCAATGAGGCCGTCATTCGCAACTGCTATGGAGACTGTTGCAGAATCTTCGGCAAGTTTGGGCGGTGTCGAGACGCGCGGGTGTAAGGGGATGCGAATATCTATGCAGAGAGCAATCTGCCGGCAGGTTCGGGAACGGACCTGCCTGTCTCACGAGCCGTTTCGATCCACTCGTTCGCAACCATCTGAATTTTTTCCAACGCGCCCTGCGGAGTTTCACCGTCCGCCATACATCCCGGGAGCTCTGGCATCTGGGCAACGAAACATTCATCTGTCCGGCTCCAGTAGATGACGACTTCATACTTCAATGGATAGTCACTCATTACTCTATCTCCCCGGCCAGTTGATATTTCGCGATTAGAATTAGCCTCCCAATGGCCGGTAGACGTCGACACGTTCGGCTTCGCTCAGTGCAGGCTCTCCGTGTCGACCTTGTTCCTCAACGACTGTTTCAGACGAACGTCTGAAACAGCGACGTGGTTTACAAGTGTCCGGATGAGAAACACCCTCCGACCATGCACCTTACCTGACGAAAATAAAAGCCCCTCTCCCAGACTTGGGAGAGGGGTTGGGGTGAGGGCGATCCATCCCTACAGCCCGGGCGTGTTCCCGTGAACCCAGACCGTCGTCCCGACACTCGCCCAGTTATAAGCCCACTGGGCGTCGGCAATCGTCATGTTCACGCAGCCAGCACTCATCGGCCAGCCGAAGTTGCTGTGCCAGTAGGTGCCGTGCAGCCCGTACCCCTCGTAGAAGTACATCACGTAGGGAACGTCTTCCAGATCATATGCTCCCTGGTCTGAGGTCACGCCACTCATATCGTCGTAGCGCAGGTGCGTCCAGGTTTCGAATGTGCCGGTGACGGTCGGTTCCGCCGGACGGCCGGTCGATACGACCGCTTCATAGACCAGCGTGTCACCGTTCCAGGCGCGGAACATCTGATTGGTCAGATCAACTTCCATCCACTTGCCGGCCTCATTCGGAGCTCCGGCTGGCGGTGTCGGACCGGTCGGTTCCGGTGCGGGTTCCGGCTCCGGTGGGTCCCACAGATCGTCCTGATAGTGCGGCGTCTCACCGTTGTATTCCTGCGGAGATGTATCAACGCCGTTGCGGTCGGCCGCCTGAGCGCCCAATCTCTCGAAGAGAATCCGCCACTCGACCGGGTTTTCCGGATGCCACTCGATGACCGCCCGCTCCAGGAACTGGACGTGGGTGCCGTTGTGTTCGAACTCGCCACTCAGCGGATAGCCGAAGATCCGCAACGCGCCGTTGTTCTCCCAGTAGTCCAGGAAACCGTGCTGCAGGTTCTGACTGGTCGCTTCGAAATAGCGGCCCGAACCGGCGTTACTCTTATCCTGAAACGCGCCATGATCGCCGAGTCCACGGGCATTCCGGGCTTCCGCTCCCAGCCGCCGGAGCAACACCTGATGATTTTCCGGATTATCCGGATGGTGCTCCAGAACGTGACGCTCGAAATACTGGACGGTCATCCCGCCCTCCTCGATTTCCGGCGTCAGCGGATAGCCGAACGTCTGGATTCCGCCGTACTCTCGCCAGAAATGGAGAAACTCGCCACTCAGATACTGGCCTGTCGTCTCGAAATAGACCTCATCCGGCCCATAGTCATGATCGCTCGCGCCTGCACCTGCGGCTGGTACCAACAGCAGGCCAGCCAGCGCGGCAAGCACGATGATAAACGTTCTTCTCATCGGATTCCTCCCTGTACCAGATGTGTACTGATTGATTACGTCGCGCCATATTGTCAGCAGATTGGGAACGCCAGTGGCGAATACGCCAGTAGCGTGTTTCTGCTGTCTACTCCCATAGACGCATATCAGTTCTAAAATGTTTCATCGGAATATTCATACCATGAAGGGAAAGAGGAACAGGCGGAGTGCTAGACACCCCGCCTGCTGGTAGTTCACTCGATTCTGCGGCGCCATATCACGTCCCCGGCGCTCGCCCATGGATGTAAACCGTCGTCCCGATACCGGCAAAATCATAGATCCAGGCGGCGTCGGCGGGCGCGAGATTCACACAGCCAGCGCTCTGTGTCGTACCAAACGACTGATGCCAGTACGTGCCGTGAATCGCATAGCCACCAGCCGCGTAGTAGAGGACATGCGGAACGTTCGGTAACTCGTACGAGCCACGGTCCGGTGTCCAGCCACGCATCGTGTCGTAGCGCAGCTTGCTGAACACCTGGAACGTACCTGGCAATGTCGGCACCTGCGGCCGGCCCGTGGCTACGTATGTCGAATAGACCATCTCATCTCCGAGCCAGGCCCGCAGGCGCTGGTTCGTCAAGTCGACCTCAATCCAGTGACCCAGATGGCTCGGGGAACCCGCCGGCGGCGCGATCACGGGCGCCGGTGGTGCTGGAACGTACCAGAGGTCCGGATCGTACTCATCCACGTCGGTGTCGTGCCCGTGAGGTGATGTGTTGACATCATCGTCGTCAGCCGCCTCAGCACCCAGACGTTCCTGCAGGATCTGCCAGCCAGCCGGGTTATCCGGATGCCATTCGAAGATCGCTCGCTCGAAGTACTGGACAACGATGCCGTCGGCGCTCTCGAACTCTTCACTCAGTGGATAGCCGAAGACACCCAGCCCGCCACGATCTTCCCAGTAATCCCGAAACCCGTTGGCGAGGTTGTGACCTGTCTGGTCGAAATAGCGAGCGTTGCTACCCCCATCGTCGGCCTGTTCGAACGCCGGATGGTCGCGGAGATCCCGATCGTTTCGAGCTTCGGCTCCCATTCGTCTGAGCAAGACCTTATGTCCATCAGGGTTATCCGGATGCCATTCAAAGATTGCCCGCTCGAAATACTGGACGGTCATCCCATCCTGATTGAACTCGCTGGTGATGGGATAGCCAAAGACGTGGATGCCGCCGTTGTGCCGCCAGTAGTCGAGAAATGCGTGTCCGAGATACTGCCCGGTCTGAGAGAAATAGACACGGTTCGGGCCAACATCATGGTTCGCTTGCGCCGACTGTGGCGTCAATGAGCCAACCATTGACACAATCACGATGACCAGAACAAGCAACGATCGAGACATCATCTCACTCCTCCAGAAATGCACTTGTGCATTGATCGTGCGATAACCGATGGGTCAATTGCAACTATCAGACGTTACTCGTCTCCCAAGGTACGAACATAGATTAGCACAAACCAACACGTCTGTCGCTTGTCATTTTCGTTGGATTCACGGCCAAACAGCCTTCCTTGAGGTTGCCAACGTGGCACATGTCATGCACCCCGATACATCGGACGATGACGGCTCGGAAGCCCGCCACACTGAGCTGCATAGGAGTCCAGTTTTGCTCTTGTCACTTGCTCCTGGCGAGCATTAGAATTCCCGACGTTTTGTGCGCAAACCGGATAGCGGTTCGTCAGCCCCACCGGGGCCGTGATTGGGAGGGCGGACGGTGCGGCTGCGCCTTGGCCTGGAACGGGACAACAAGCGAATCTTCTGGGCCGCGTTCTTCGACGAAGGCGCATTCGGCGTCTACCTGACGATTCTGCCGCTCTACATCGCCTCGCTCGGGGCCAGCCCGGGGCAGATCGGCATGGTCATCGGCATCTCCGGTCTTGCGCGCATACTCATGCTCGCGGCCTCGAGCTACATCACCGACCGCATCCCGCCCCGGCAGTTGATCGCGCTTACCCGCGGTCTCGGCATCATCGGACTGGCCATACTCGGCCTGGCAACAACCTGGTGGTTCAGCCTGGTCGGACTGATTGTCGTCGGGACAACGATTGTCTCCTGGCCGACGATCTCCAACATTATCGCCGAGGAATCCCGCCAGGGCCGGCAGCGGATGCGTGCGTTCACCATGATCTACACGATCGCCCCGTCGGCCGCACTACTGCTTGCGCCGGTCAGTGGTGGACTGATGGCCGATTCGTTCGGGTTCGAGGCGGTTTTCGTGCTCGCAGCCGGTCTCAAGTTCGCCGCCCTCGGGATCTATAGCGACATCCGCGAACGGCCGACCCCCTCAAACGTCGGCTACCAGGGCAGTCTGCTCGATGTCGGCAGGAACCACCCGGTGCGCATGGTCAGCCTCTTCATGTTCGCGACCATTTTCATCCTGACCGTGGCGATCATCCTGCTCCCGAACTACCTGCAGGATGTCCACGATGTCAGTCTCAGCGCAATCGGCTGGCTCGGCTCGATCGCGGCCGTC
>JBBDTL010000158.1:0-4950 GCA_040904465.1 Thermomicrobiaceae bacterium
ACGGAGAAACGCTAACCGTGCAGTACTTCGAGCGCGCCCGCTTCGAGTTCGTGGCAGAAGACGAGGATGGTGCCCGAGTGACGGTTTCGATGCTCGGTGCGAACGCAGCCGCTGAACTGGAGCAAATCGAACTGGTGACGATGGACGGGCCATGCGAGACACCTCCAGGCGCGGGCTTCGACGTTTGTGCCCCGTTTCTCGATTACTGGAACGACTTCGGCGGCGAAGCGAGTTTCGGGCTACCGGTGACAGAACCATTTGAGCAAGAAGGCATGACGGTTCAGCTGTTTGAGTACGCACGCTTTGAACACCAGCCGGGCGAATGGCCGGAACGATACGATGTGCTGCTCGGTCGAATCGGCGCGGAAGAACTCGCGGAGAGGATCGACTGATGCGGCGACTGAACCGGTTCTGGTCTGGGTTCGCACTCGCGCTGGTCGTCGCCCTGATAGCGTCGATCACGGGCGGAGCGTTCTCGGCCGGGCCGGTTCTGGCCGGCGAACGTGACGATCAGGCCGGGGTTGTCATCTTTTTTGACGACGGGGATATCGAGTACCACCTTGTCGATTTGCCCAACGAAGAGATCACTGCGCTTGATCTTCTCGAACTGGCGGACCTCGACCTCGAAATAGAACCGTTCAGCGGGCTCGGCGAGGCGGTCTGTTCGATTGACGGAACCGGATGCCCCGGAAGTGACTGCTTCTGTGAGTCATACTCCAGCCCGGCCTACTACTGGAATTTCTATCTCTTCGAGGATGAGCAGTGGCTGCCGCAGATGTCCGGTGCCAGCCAGCACACTGTTCAGACCGGAGAGGTCCACGGATGGGCCTGGACAGCTGGCACGCCCGAATTTCCCGAGGTGACGATCGAGGAGCTTCGAGAGCGAAGCGAGCAAGAGCGCGATTCGCCTGATGTGAATTCAAACCCTGAACCCTCAGTCTCTCCGGATAGCATTGGAACACCGGTTCGCGAAGCAACAGTCCAGCCGAGCCCGGAGGCCGACCGACCAGACGATGACGGCGATGACAATGAGGAACCCGCAAACGAAACACGGTGTCTGCAGTTCACAGGATTTCTGAGCGTCGTGACGGCGATAGCGGCCTGGGCTGGATTCCGGCGGTATCGTATGGACGACACCTCATGACGCAGCGATTTTCGGCTCCATCATGGCTCCTTTGGACAATATCGAGCTCCTTTATCGTACTCGTGACCCGAAATCCACTCTACCTGGTGCTTGTGCTGGTATCAGTGATCGCAGTCTATCTCTCACTGGAACATCGCTCAGCAATCGCCCTGGCATGGAGCACCGTTCTGCGAATCGGCGCAGTGATTGCGCTCATCAGCGTCGTGTTCAACTTGCTGACTGTGCACTCGGGAGACCTTCAGTTCGGATCGCTTCCGGAATCCTTACCGATCGTGGGCGGCGCGCTCACCTGGAACGCCGTTGTCTATGGCGCGATCTCCGGCATGGCACTGATGTGCCTGCTGCTTATCGCGGCAACGCTGAGCACCGCAGTTGACCGCGGCGCGATGGTTCGCATGGTGCCTCAGTCGTTCGGGACGATCGGAATTGCCGCCATCGCTGCCCTGAGTATCTTTCCTCAGACGATTCAGGCGATTGGTCAGGTGCGGGAATCACACAGGACAAGAGGTCTCCAGATCCGATCGATACGTGACCTGCAACGGTTGGTCGTACCGGTGCTCGACATCGGGCTGGAGCGCGCCTTTCATTTAGCGGAGTCAATGGAGAGTCGCGCATTCGGGCATCGGGCGAGTGGCCCGGGGATGCCAGTGTGGTTCTCACTGGGGATCCTGGTGTTGATGACAACCGGTATCGTAACGGTGGCGATCGGCTATCTGCTGGCTGGTGGGCTAATTCTCGGATGCGGATTGATCACCTTCGCGCTGCTTGCCCGAAGCCGCGGGGCTCATCCAATTTCCCATTATCGGGAGTCAAATCTGGCCCGCCCCGACATTCCGGTGGTCGCAAGCGCGCTTTCGATGATCGGCGTGACGGCAATCGCCCTCATTGCGAGCGACGATTCGCTTGTGTTCTCCACCTATCCGGAACTCGATATGCCGTCGTTCTCAGTCCTGATCGGCATTGCCTGTATTCTCCCGGTGCTACCCGCTATCCTCCCCGGACCTTTGCTGAAAGCTGAGCCGAACGGTGCTTGAGATCCATGGTCTCAGATTCCAGCATCATTCTTCCGCCCGTCCGGCACTTCGTGGGATCGACCTGGCAGTGGAATCAGGGATGTTTCTCGCGGTGGTAGGCCCGTCAGGGTCGGGAAAATCCACGCTTCTGCGAGCGATCAATGGTCTGGTACCCCACTTCCACGGCGGGCAATTCGGTGGACGTGTATTGATCAATGGACAGGACACACGTCGGACATCAACCGCGGATCTGAGCCGAAGCGTCGGTTTTGCAGGCCAGGATCCCGAGACACAAACGGTATTCGATACGGTGGTCGACGACATCGCATTCGGTCCTGAAAACCTGGGATTCAACCGCACGAAGATTCACGAGCACGTGCAATGCGCGTTGGGCGACATGGGAATCGATCACCTTTGCGAGCGGGACATCTCCACACTCTCCGGTGGTGAACGGCAGCGCGTGGTGATTGCGGGGACACTGGCGATGGGATCTCGCATTCTCGTTCTTGATGAGCCACTTTCCCAGCTAGATCCATGGGGTGCCGAAGAGCTTCTGCAGACGCTGGATGGACTGCGTCAGCACCAGGGTGTGAGCATCGTCGTCGCAGAGCACCGTCTCGACAACCTGCTCAGATACTGCACGCACGTGCTCGAATTGCAAAGCGGCACGAGCGTAAATGGGTTATTGCGAACGAGAACGGCCCTCCGATTACTGGATGCCCGACCGGCGCTGGTGCAACTCGCTGAAACGTTGAACTGGCCGGAGCTCCCTCTAGGTGTTGCCGATGCCCGTGAATTGCACATCCGGCATGGACCGGTACTTCCCGATCAACCGGAGAATGAGTTTTATCCGGGAATCACCAGAATCAGCGCGTCAGAAATCACCGTGAGCGCTGGCGACGCAATGATTCTCGATGGAGTGACGATGGCTGTTTCCGAAGCGTCAGTCACCGTCTTCATGGGTCGAAACGGCTCCGGAAAGACGACGCTTCTTCGAGCGCTGGCTGGACTTCAGGCAATCGATTCAGGATCTGTCACGATCGAAGATCATGCGGTATCCGTGCTCTCGAACCGGGATCGCCCTTCGGCAATCGGATTCGTCCCTCAGCACCCCGCGTCGTTGTTTCTCGGTCAGTCGGTTCGCGAAGAAGTTGAGACATCGACGTCCGGAACCGGCACGCCTGGCCGCGCCGACGCGATTCTCCGCCAATTCCGACTGGAACACCTGGCTGAACACTATTCCTACGACATCAGCGGAGGAGAGCGCCAGCGTCTTGCGATCGCAATTGCCACCGCAGCAACGCCGCGAGTTCTCATCCTGGATGAGCCAACACGAGGAATGGACCAGGATGCCCGCGACGAGCTCGGCGCGCACTTGAACGAACTGAGGGAAGCCGGAACAGCAGTCGTGCTTTCTACCCACGATAGCGAACTCGCCGCCCGAGTTGCCGATCGGGTACTTCTTCTGGATCACGGTTCGGTGTCCCTCGTCGGTTCGCCTGCCTTCGTTTTCTCCAATGAACCCGCGCTCATGACCGACACAGGGCTGACACTTGGACCTGGCTATCTGACAGTAGAATCAGTCGCTCGCGAAGTCGGTAGACTTTGCAGGCTAAGGGTGCCCCCTCGATCCGGCACAGCAATCTTCGGAGCTGATACGGGCGCCTGATAGCTGTTGCGCAGGTAGCGCGTCTGCTCTATACTCATCACGATTATCAGCATTCCGCCGTGCAAACATCTGGAATGAACATTCCCGCATCGCGGAACTACCGGACGGAACCCAATGAAACTGATCATCGCGATCATCCAGGACGAGGACGCGGAAAACCTGATCTCCGCGCTGATCGAAGAGAATTTCCGGGTCACTCAGGTAAGCACGACTGGCAGCCTTCTGAGGACTGGCAACACCAGTCTTCTTACCGGCGTGGCCGACGACCAGGTTCCTGATGTTTTCCGGATTATCGGCTCGATCTGTCATCGCCGGACGCAGGTCGCAGTACCGTATTCACCAGCGCTCGAACCGGGCCTGATGTACCTCGCGGAGAACCTCGAAGTGGAGGTCGGCGGAGCCATAATCTTCGTCCTCAATGTCGGCCGATTCGAGCGAATCTACGCTCAGTAGCGACGCCGGGAAATACTCGATAGCCAAACAACTCGAAATTGTTGCGCCGGACTCCTGATATGGTTAGAATTGGTGAGTAGAACATATTTTCTACTTCCATGTTGAACATACCGGAAAGAGGCCGTTTCAAATGGACGACCGCTCGAAAGCAATTGATACCGCGATGGCGCAGATCGAACGTCAGTTTGGCAAAGGTTCGATCATGCGCATGGGTGATGGCGCCGGCCAGGTGCATATCGAGTCTATTCCAACCGGTACGATCGCGCTGGATCTCGCGCTTGGCGTAGGAGGAATCCCCCGAGGCCGGATCACCGAAATCTACGGTCCCGAATCGAGCGGTAAGACGACGCTCGCCCAGCACGTCATCGCCGAAGCCCAGAAGCTTGGTGGTGTGGCCGCACTCGTCGACGCGGAGCACGCGTTCGATCCGGTCTATGCCGAGCGATGCGGTATCAATCTCCAGGAACTGTTGATCTCCCAGCCTGACACTGGCGAGCAGGCTCTGGAGATCACCGAGACGCTGGTTCGCAGTGGTGGCGTCGACGTGGTAGTAGTGGACTCCGTCGCCGCGTTGGTACCCCGTGCTGAGATCGAAGGCGATATGGGCGACGCCCACGTCGGCCTTCAGGCGCGCCTGATGAGTCAGGCGTTGCGCAAGCTCACCGGCGCGA
>JBBDTL010000159.1:0-4897 GCA_040904465.1 Thermomicrobiaceae bacterium
CGTTCGGCGCTGGAGCGGGTGCCGGCGTGGCGACGGATGGTGAAGCCAAGCCGATCCGGCAAACGACGGCTGACGATGCCGCAGTAATGCTGGGGTACGCGTCGAGCGTGATCATCATCCCGGGTTACGGACTGGCGGTCGCTCAGGCTCAGCACGCCATCCGGGAGCTTGCGGACGAGCTGGACAAGCGCAACGTCAATGTTCGCTATGCGATTCATCCGGTTGCCGGACGCATGCCGGGCCATATGAATGTGCTCCTGGCTGAGGCCAACGTTCCGTATGATCAGCTCTTCGAGATGGAACAGATCAACGGCGAGTTTCAGCGGACGGATGTGGTGCTGGTCGTTGGCGCGAACGACGTCGTCAACCCCGCCGCGCGGACTGATACCGATAGCCCGATCTATGGCATGCCGATTCTCAACGCTGATGCGGCGCAATCGGTCATTGTGATGAAGCGGTCGATGAAGCCTGGTTTTGCCGGTATCGAGAACGACCTTTTCCACCTCGAGAAGACCCGCATGCTCTTCGGAGATGCGCGCGAGGCGCTGGCCGACGTCATCAGCGCGGTCAAGGTCGTCTAGACCATGTAGCCTGCCGGGAGCGCCGGAGGGGACAAGCCGCTACCAGCGTCCCGGTGCGGTTGCGAGTATCGCGGGAGCCCACAGAGGGGCTCCCCTTCCGGTCGGGAAGACAAGCAACTAATGCCGTAGAATGAATCGGTTGCCGTTTCTGGCGTAGTAGGAGGCATCAAGATTCCTGACCGGTCCGTTGTGCTGATCCACGTCTCGCTCCTCTGCGTTGCAATCTTCTGGGGCTCAAACTTCGTATCCATCAAGCATCTTCTCGATACGATCGGCCCGGGAAATATTGTGCTTCTGCGGCTATTGCTGGCGAGTCTGGTGTTCCTGCCAATCGTGATCTATCTGGCCAGGGGGATTCCGCGTGTCGAACGAGCGGACATTCCGATGTTGCTCTTGATCGCGATCCTCGGCATCACGATCAACACGTCTGCGATCGCCTTTGGCACCCGGTTGATTCCCGCCGCCGTGGCGAGCCTGATTGTGACCGGTAATCCGGTCTTCACCGCGATCATTTCGCGAGTTCTGGTGGGAGAGCCACTAACCAGACAGAAGCTTCTCGGGATCGTGATCGCATTCAGCGGCTTCCTGATTGTGCTCTTCTATGGCGGGCAGGAGGCAGAGTTCAGTATCCAGAATGCGCTGGGTGTGCTCATCACGATGGGTGGTCCACTAGCGTGGGCGTTCTACACTGTCCTCAGCAAGCCATTACAGGGGCGCTATCACCCGGTTCAGTTCGTCGGATTGACGACGATCGCCGGGACGCTGCCACTCATCCCGTTCGCGATTTACAATACGGATCTCCTGACGGTGACGCTGGAATTCGGGCCGACTCAGTGGTTGGCGCTGGTAGTTAGTGCCGTTCTGGCACTGGTTCTGGCCTATCTCTTCTGGTATCGCGGGTTGAGTATCCTGGAGCCGACGCAGATCGCCGTGTACGTCTATATGGTGCCTGTGTTCGGGGCGCTTGGCGCCTGGTTGCTACTCGGTGAGCGGATAACGATATTTGTCCTGGTTGGCGGCCTTACGATCCTGACCGGTGTGATTATCACCAACACCACACGTAGTAGTGCGGTTAATCGCTGGTTTCGCAGAGGCTCTCGCGACAGGTAATTGAGGAATGTAAACCGATGAGTGAGTTGACACACTTTGACGAGCAGGGACGCGCGCGGATGGTTGATGTTGGAGACAAGGCGCAAACCAGGCGCCGGGCTGTGGCGCGTGGCGAAGTCCGGATGCAACCGGAGACGCTGGCGCTGATCGAAGCAGGCGAGGCAGGCAAGGGCGATGTGCTCGGAGTCGCTGAAATCGCTGGAATCATGGCCTCAAAACGGACCTCGGAGCTGATCCCACTCTGTCATCCACTGCCGTTATCGTCTGTCACGCTCGTCCTGACAACAGATTCAGCGGAAAGCAAAGTAAGTATTGAGGCCACCGCTGAAACGACCGGTCAGACCGGTGTTGAGATGGAAGCGCTGACGGCGGTTAGCGTGGCAGCGTTGACGGTCTATGACATGGTCAAGGCCGTCGATCGCTGGATGGTGATCGGCGAGATTCGGCTGGAAGAGAAGACCGGCGGAAAATCCGGTGAGTGGAAGCGTGATTCAGGATGATACCGGCGTAACTTCCCCGGCGATTCCGCCGCCGAGACAACGGTTTCCGTCGTAGAGTACGACAGCCTGTCCGACTGCCAGTGGGGGTCCCGGTTCAAGAAACTCCACGCAGTTGCCTTCGATACCGACCGGGAAGCGAGGTCCCTGATACCGAAGGCGAGCCTCGACTGTCTCCGGGATTGGCCCGTGCCAGATCGGATCTTCTAGCGTCGCGGATCCAGTCATGATGCGATCCTTTGTGGCGACTCTTACCGCGCCACTGTCCGGATCGATCGAGGATACGTACTTGCGCTCCGGAGTGGTGAGGTTCCACTGTAACCCGCGGCGCTGTCCGATCGTCACATAGGCTATGCCCGGGTGTTCCCCGACTAGCCGTCCGCCCTCGTCAACCATCGGGCCGGGTCTGCCGGTTTCCGGTCGCGCTTCCGATACCAGGTTTCCAACTCCGCCGGCCGTCTTGGCGAAGCAGAGATCGACGGACGAAGCCTTGCTTGCGACGTGAAGGTCGCCGGACTGAGCCAGGTCCCGGACGGTCTGCTTATCCATCTCCCCGAGGGGAAATTCCAGCCGATCAAGATCGTCGTGTGAGAGCCGGTAGAGCGCGTAGGACTGATCGCGCTTCGGATCCTCGCCCTCTGACAGGTACCAGCGGCCATCGACCATTTCCTTGCGGACATAATGGCCGGTAGCAACGTGGTAAATGTCCAGGGAGTCCGCCAGGCGCAACAACGCCGGGATGCGCACCTTGTGGTTGCAATTCAGGCAGGGGTTGGGTGTTCGAGCAGCTGCGTACGATTCGATCGTGAACTGAGCTACGTTCCGGTCGAACTCTTCCCGCAGATCTCTGACATAGAAGGGGATTCCTACCCGGGCAGCGACCTGTCGAGCATCTTCGGCGGCCTGATCGCCACAGCAAATACCTTCCTGCAACGACTCTGGATCAGAATCGAACAGCAGGAGATGGATCCCGATGGGATCCCAACCCTGTTGTTTCAATGTCAGCGCGGTAACTGCGCTATCGACGCCGCCGGAGAGGGCGACAAGGATGTTGGGCATGAGGTACGTGATCCCCTGTGTCTGAACGCGCCACTCGGAGGTGACCGTTTACCTGATGTTTAAACTCATGCGTCACTCGGAGGTGAGGCCGTCTGCCGCATGTCTTCACTCAAATCATAACATCGGTCGTCGGAGGGCTCTTTGCAGACAGGTGTTCCTGCAGTACCCTGCGACCGGATAGTGGGTAGAGCAATGGCCATCGAGAGGGAGCACATGAACGAGCAGGAACAGAAGGCGTTCGAGATCGTCGAGAAAAACGAGGCGGCACTCCTTGACCGCTACAAAACCGTGATCGGGGTCGATACCTCGGTCCCGCCCGCCGATACCTATGAGGAACTGCTGGATAAGGTCGAACCGGAGTTCAAGCGTCTGGGGTTCGAAACTGAAAGAGTGGTGATCCCAGAGTCCGAGTATGCGCACATTCCACTACCTCTGAAGGGTCCACGGACCAACCTCGTGGCCACGCGTTCACATGGGAAGGAACCGGTGACGATCTACGCGCACATGGACATCGTCCCCGTTGAGGAGAAATGGACGGAGAACCCGTTCGGGGCCGGAGTCAAGGATGGCAAGATCTACGGTCGCGGTACGGCCGATATGAAAGGGTCGATCGCTTCGATCCTGACGGCTGTCGAGGCGATGGACGAGGCAGGCATCGAGCCGAACTACGATCTGATCGTCTGTCTCTGCACTGACGAGGAGATCGGCGGCTATCCAGGTATCTGGCATCTGGCAAAGCATGGCTACGTGAAGGGGCACATGCTCTGCATGGAAGGTTCTCAGGAACCAATGACCTGGCTCGGCTCGGCGGGGAGCGTCGATGTGACGATCACGGTAACCGGCGAGAGCTGCCACTCCGGCATGAACTTCCTGGGTATCAACGCCATCGACGCGATGATTCCGGTGCTAAACGAGCTGTATCCGCTGAAGCTGGAGGTGGAACAGCGGGAGTCGGATCTTTGGGGGATGCCGCACCCGAAGGCGCGCTCAGAGAAGATGACTCCGATGTTCAACTTCGCGATCATCAACGGCGGCGTCAAATCGAACATCGTTCCGGCAACTGCCACCTTGCTGATCAACCGTCGTTACATCCCCGAGGAAACCTATGAGCAGGTTACCGGGGAGATCCAGGCTGCGGTTGACAAGGCGAAGGAGAAGAGTCCGGCGAAGTCGATCAATGTCGATTTCTACAACGTCTATCCGCCGATGCGTCTTGATCCCGAGGGACCACGCATGAAAAAAATGCGTGAGGCGGTTCAGCTCGTTCAGGGTTACACGGACGATGAATGGAAATCGTTCGCGGTGGCAGGATCGACTGACATGGCGAACGTGCAGCAGGAGCTTGGCTGGACGGATATTCCCTTCAGGGGGCCGGGCCGGATGGATAGCCGGGCGCATGGGGCGGACGAGTTTGTCTATGTCGAGGATGCCAAAGCGCACGTCAAGGAACTGATTCACTATCTAGCGTTCTAGCTGTTCTACCCTCAAGGAGGGTATATGGCGACAGACATCGAGCAGGGTGACATTATCGTCCCTGGTGAGAAGGTATATCTCGGCCAGATCCGGAAGGATCTGGCTCCGGTCTATCGACGCTGGCTGAACGACCTGCGAGTTTCGGTGACGCTTGGCGTCATCAACTATCACGGCTTA
>JBBDTL010000160.1:0-4883 GCA_040904465.1 Thermomicrobiaceae bacterium
GAGTTGCCTAGTGGCTTCTTCCCTGTTGCCAATGTCATCGGCTCGCGCGTCCAGCACGTCGGATGGAATGTCTGCGGCACTGACGTACTGGGGATTGAGCGCGGCAATCTGCATGGCAATATCGTGAGCCAGGTTCTGGAAATCCGGTGTGCGAGCCACGAAGTCAGTCTCGCAATTGATTTCGACCATTGCACCGATACGGCCGCCGCCATGGATGTATGGCTCAACAAGGCCCTCAGTCGCCAGGCGATCACTCTTCTTATCCGCCCGAGCGAGTCCCTGCTGCTGGATAACCTGGGCAGCCTTTTCCATGTTGCCCTCGACCTCTTCGAGCGCGCGCTTGGCATCCATGATGCCGGCACCGGTCTTCTCGCGTAACTCTTTGACCATTGACGCTGAAATCTGCACGGTGTTCCTCCCTGGTTATAATGTGGAGTCCAATTCAGGACATGGAGAAGCCGGCTTTGATTAGCCGGCTTCGGTCAATCTGCACAAACGCACTCAGGATTGCTGCGGGTTTTTATCCGAGTCCGCGTTGGCGCTGCCTGCCGGTTTCGCTTCGGGTTCGCTGGAGTCCTCGGGCCCGCTTGTCTCTGCAGCTGGTTCCGAAACTTCTGCGGCAGACTCTTCTACGGGGAATTCAGGAGCGTCGTCGGCCATAACACTCTGGAGCTCAGTGTTGCCCTCGATTATGGCGTCGGCGATCCGGGAAGCGATCAGTCGCACAGATCGAATCGCGTCATCATTTGCCGGGATAACGTAGTCAATCTGGTCCGGGTCACAGTTCGTGTCAACCATCGCAATAACCGGAATGCCCAGGCGATGAGCTTCAGCGATCGCGATATGCTCACGCTTCGGGTCGACGATGAAAACCGCCGACGGAAGCTGGCTCAAACCTTTGAGACCGCCGAGCGAGAGTTGCAGGCGGGATAGTTCACGCTCCTTGAAAATCTGCTCCTGCTTCGGCAGCGCAAAAATCTGGCCTGTAGCGAACTGCTCTTCGAGTTCGGTAAGGTGCCGCAATCGCGAGCGGATCGTTACGAAGTTGGTCAGCGTGCCGCCGAGCCAACGTCGATCGACATAGAACTGCCCGGATCGAGCAGACTCTGTGCGAACGGTATCCTGTGCCTGCTTCTTGGTGCCGACGAAAATGACCCGCCCGCCGTCAGCAGAAATCTTGCTGACGAAATTGCAGGCTTCTTCCAACATGCCGACTGTCTGCTGAAGGTCGATCACATGGATCCCATGGCGCTCTGTAAAGATGTAGGGACGCATCTTGGGATTCCAGCGTTTCGTCTGGTGACCAAAATGGACACCAGCTTCCAATAGCGCCTTCATCGTAACTTCGGTGGCTTCTCGTTCCGCAGTGGCTACCACGCGATACACCCTTCTGGATATGTTTAAACGTCCGTACCCTTCATCCAGTTACCGGACCGCACAGGCGGCACCTCCAGTAAAAGTCCGGGCACGTGAAAATTTAGCGACATTCGTCGCCGACCGCGAGTATAGCACAGGGGTTTCGGGCTCACAATTGGCGGTAGCCCCGCACCGAAGTTATTCGCTTAGCTCAATAAACTCCTGAACTACGAACCCCGTTGTTTCTCCAGCCTCTACTGGCCACCAGACAAAGTTTTCGGCTTCCTGTGCCTCGCCCGTTACGGTCAGTTCAGTCCCATCAGCAACACTGTCTACGACCTCCGCTTCGGTCGACGCGGACGCTCGTATATTGAGACCATCTTGGCCGGTGCCGATGACGATAACTGTCGCCCCGGGGCCGATCGTTGTCGGAGAATCTTCTCCGTTCTCTTCGCCTTCACCTTCTCCGTCACTGTTGCCGTTCTCTTCCGAGTCAGGTGTGGTGACGGCGATCGGGCCATCCCCTTCCACTTCCTCATCTTCAGGAGTCGGCTCCTCGGTTTCGGATGGGATCACCGGACCGTTGGTGTCGGAATCCTCAGTGGCGACATCCTCGTCGTTGTTGTCATCCCCGAGCATGTTGGCTACCCAGAACCAGACGAGCCCGAGCATGAGGATGACCCCCACAACTGGTGCGGCAATTCGAAGATAATCAGTCCAGTATCGTTCTTCAGGTTGATAGCCAAACGGCGTGCGTTCACCGCCGCCGCCACCGTACGGATCTGAACCGCCCTGCTCACTGAAGGGCTGAGTATAGCGATCGTCGTCGCCCCCCTGGCCAGCGCCACCCGTTCCGTAGTCATCAGAGCCAGTTGGCCGGCCCGGGCCTCCATATTGACTCACGTCACCTCCTCGCCGTTCGGTTCGCTCATCTGTCTCATGTTGTCCTCGCAAATGAAGTGGCGCGACATTGCCACGCTCTTCATACGTCCGACTGGAATCTCCGGCACCTTCGCCGAAGCCAGCGTTCGCGGTTCCGGGTATTCCGCCAGGGCCCTGGTCACTAGGCTCCCAGTAGTTTCCCATCCCCCGGTCACAGTCAAGATCGTCCTCTCCAACGAGATGACTCTGCTGTGGCGAGTACAGCAGCGGGTTCCGGCACCAGCCTTTTCGCCAGATTGGAGCCGGCTCGTAGTGCTTGCATGTGCTGCACTTGCGGACTGCCATGTTGTGCGTTACCCCACCCGTGTACCCATTACGCCGAGATCTGTACAGATCCGTTCAATAAATCCGCGAACACCCGTTCGCGGCTACTGGTCGAGAGGTCCCCCACGTCCTCTGCGACATACGCAATTCCGGGGCCTGCCATCTGTGTCTCCCACACAGCGGCGCCCGCGTTAACCGTCAGGACGACGCGGAACCGTGGCGAGTATCAGACGATGGTCCGCTATCCTCGTCATCTGTGTTGCCAAGGCGGCGAAGCACGGATGGCGAGTCCACCCCGCTGTCTGACCCCGCTGACGCAAGATTCGAACCGAGCGATGATGCCGTCGACTTCATGTTGAGATCGCCTTCGTAAAAGGCGCCTTCGTCGATAATGAGCGCCTCCGTTGTAACCGTGGCCGACATTCGGCCAGTATTGGTAATCTGGAGGCGACCCCGGCAGGTAACATCGCCAGTTAGTTTGCCGGCAATAGTAATACTCGCCGCTTCGACTGTGGCATCGATGTCAGCGCTTTCAGCAATGTAGAGCAATCCCTGGCAGACGATTTTGCCACGGACCATCCCTTCAATACGGACATCCCTTGTGGTTGTAAACGTACCTTCGATCGACGAGTTCCGGTCGATCAGACTCAATGGCTCATTCGCCGAAGCCGCGCCCCCTGGCGAATCACTCGCTGGTGAAGCCGGCTGGTAGGACATTGACATGGCGTTCCTCCCGCGACCGCTCTGGCCGCCACCGTCCACTTGACGTACCTGCGATTAGTTTCCACCCGAAACGGGTGTTCCGCCCTGATTTGTGCTGGATCCCACTTCTTCCATCTTGAGCTGGCCGCTAATCGTCGCCCCCTCATGTACGACGAGCTTTGGCGATCGCACATCTCCGGTTACTTCGCCTTGTGGCAATACTTCCAGGCGCGAGCGAGCCTCAATTTTCCCACGAACCAATCCGGCGACGACGACGCTGTCAGCATGCAGCGAGGCGTCGACTTCAGCGCCCTCTGCAACATAGAGATCCGTCTCCGAGTGCAGTTCGCCGTCGGCTTTACCGTGGACGTGAAGCGAACCCTCGCTCTTGAGCGTTCCATTCCAGTAGGCATGTCTGGAAATCGTGCTGGTTGATGCGTCGGCGGTCGGAGGTGCCGATGCAGCAGGAGCCTGCCATTGTCGTGTTTCCTGATATGTGGGTTGCGCCGGCGCGGGCGGAGGTGGTGGCGGGGAAGCAATCGATGGCTCGTCCGGCACCCGTTCGCTTTGCTCCGGTCTGGATGACGGAAACGAAATGCCTTCGCCGGGAGTCCCCTGTTCTGTCGAGAATTGTCCGGTATCACCCGGATCATCGGGGTCATACTCCTCATGGTTCTCGTAGTTGTATTGCTGTTCTTCTTCCTCCGCTGGAGTATCATCCTGCTGCTTCTGGCGCAGGTTGCTGATTTGGCGCTGGAATGATTCTCCGCGGTTTTCACGCCTGAATATCACTGCTGGTCCTCCTGTAAGCCTGTAGCGCGGTCTGGCGCGCCGGCAACGCGGTTGCTCACGGTCTACTCAGATAAGTGTAGCGAATGTGCCTCGTGCGTAGTGCCAGTGTGTTTGCCGGAGCTTTCGTTGGTAGCATGTAGTCTTTCAGATACCGGTCCGTAACCTGCTGAACAATGACTACTTTCATGTATGCAAAGTTGCGTCTGGCCACTCCTCGGCACCGTCTATTCGCAGCCATCTTCCATGCACGGCGCGATTGTACTATGTCTACCTGCTGCGGGCAGACCATCGAACGCGCATGAACGAATGGCATCCGCGCGAAAGCGTCCGAGCTCCCACGCTACTTTAGTATAGAGTGTACGTACAATGCTGTCCAGTCGAAGGGTGCAAGCACCGCCCTTTTAATGGGCGATTCGATAGCGGTATCATTCAGTGCGACCTATTTGGCAGCGTCACTCACCGCAGAGGTGGGCAATTGTGACAAACCGGACCGCCGCACTGACGTTTGCAGGAGTACTCGTGGGGTTCAAGCTCTGGAGCATCCTGCTCATCTATCTTATCGGAGGCGGAGAAGGCACCACGACCTTTCTACTCGGCACTCATGTCCTCTGGCTCGCTGTACCAGTTGTGCTGCTCTGGGCGCCAGCGATCTTCTGGTACCGGATCATCAAGGTGCGCCGCAAACGAGAACAGCTTCTGGAGTCTGAGTGGAATGTCAGTCAGGAGCCTCCGGTGAATCATGGTTCCAGCGAGTACTGAGTATCGTTACTGTGGAAACATTGTCGACGACCCCTGGAACCGAATCGATATCCCGGGAAGAGCAACAC
>JBBDTL010000161.1:0-1336 GCA_040904465.1 Thermomicrobiaceae bacterium
GGAATCAGTTCCGTAGAGTCGCCAGCGGTCAATAATGCGCTGTTCGATCGCAGACGTCGATTGTCCGGATTCGAGCACCAGGATCTGAACTTTGCCACCGTATTCCTGGACCGCTGACGCCTCTGGCAATGGGGTGCCAGGCTCATTCGGATCGATCGTGTAATCGCCACCTTTGACATACACGTCTGGCTTGAGTATCTCGATCAACCGATGCGCCGTCTCTTCCCGAAAGATGACGGCATAGTCGACACAGGCGAGGCTGGCGATGAGTTCGGCTCGTTCCTTCTCCGGAAAGATCGGACGTCGGGGACCTTTGCGTGCAGTAGTGGTGACGTCGTTGTTCACCCCCACTATCAGACAATCTCCGGTGGTGCTGGCAAGTCGGAGATAGCGCAGGTGGCCGGTGTGCAGGAGGTCGAAATGACCGTTGGTCAGGACGATCCTGGAACCATTTGCACGCAGCTGGTCCCGGAGATCTGCCAGTTGCTCGAATGCGACAACGCTGCCCATTTGCTTCCCCCGGACGGTGTACGAGCGCGTCCAACCTCTCTGTCGTGGCAGAATCCTAGCATGCCGATGGCGCAATCCCGGAAGCCGTACCGGAAACCGGAATGATCTGGTCCAACACGTTCTTCATATTCCAGCAACAGCTTCTTGATTCATGCGTAGAACCAGCATCGTAGGCTCAGACCGTGAGCACGATCCCGGATTGCGTTCCGGGACGTTCCGGTCCGGATGAGAGCGTGGGGGAAATGGTTCGATTCACGGTCAGACGTTTGATCCGGGGTATTCTGACGCTTTGGGTGGTCGTGACACTGGTCTTCTTCGGGCTCCGGCTCTCGGGCGACCCGGTGTTTCTGATGCTCGGGGACGAGGCGTCACCGGAGGCGATCACTGCCTTGCGGGCAAAACTGGGGCTGGATGATCCGGCTCCGGTCCAGTACGTCCGCTATTTTCAGACGATTGCTCAGGGCGACTTCGGGGATTCGCTCCGCGAGCGCCGGCCCGTGACGGAGATTGTCTCGGAACGTCTTCCGGCGACGGTGGAGCTCTCTCTGGCGGCTATCGCTCTCGCGGTAATGGTTGGAGTCCCGTTCGGGATCTTCGCCGCACTGAGGCGAAACAGCCTGATTGATCGCGGCCTGATGGGGTTTGCGTTCTTTGGTCAGTCGGCGCCCAACTTCTTCGTCGGCATTCTTCTCATTCTTTTTTTCAGTGTGTCGCTTCAGATACTTCCCAGCTCGGGGAGAGGCACCTGGCAGCATCTGCTGATGCCTGCCTTTACGTTGAGCACCTACGGTATCGCCAGCCTGGCGCGACTGACCCGATCAGCTAC
>JBBDTL010000161.1:1436-4862 GCA_040904465.1 Thermomicrobiaceae bacterium
TTCATCGTGGCAAGTACGGTATCCAGCTCGGCTGATGCCCGGAGAATTAGCTCGGTGCGTAAAACATCCCAACTAAATGACGCGCCCAAGCGATCACGCTGGCCGGCGATGCCCTGGCTGATCCGGGGCTGCGTGGTTGTCATGCTGACACTGATCGTAATTGGCGCCGCCGCACCGATCATCGCGCCACACGACCCGATCAGCCAGACGCTGACTGCCCGGCTCAGCCCTCCGGTCTGGTCGGCTGAAGGCTCGACTGAGTATCTGCTTGGCGCTGACCAGCTCGGCCGTGACCTTCTCTCCCGGGTCATTTATGGCGCCCGGATTTCTCTGACGATCGGCGTGTTCGGGATGGTTGTCGGTTTTCTTCTGGGAGGTACGCTCGGGGTGATCGCCGGCTTTGCCCGCGGCGCGCTCGACGACATCATCATGTTTCTGGTTGACGTACAACTGGCGATGCCGTTTATCATCGTCGCACTGGCGGTTATCGCGATCTTCGGGACGAACCTTACCGTGCTTCTGATTCTGGTCGGCTTTGCTGGGTGGGAGGGATTCGCCCGTATATCCCGCGGCATGGTGCTCTCGACGTCCGAGAACTCATACATCGAGGCCGCCCAGTCTATCGGCGCATCACGGACACGGATCGTTGCCCGGCATATCGTACCGAACATTATGGCGCCACTTATCGTTTACGCGACGCTCAATCTCACCTCTATCATTCTGCTCGAGTCGACGCTGAGCTTCCTTGGAATCGGAGTCCAGCCGCCCATGGCGTCCTGGGGCCGCATGATTGCCGAAGGCCGGGAACACCTGAATACCGCCTGGTGGCTCGCAGTTGTGCCGGGTGCAGCAATCATGCTGGTGACCATGTCGATCAGCCTGTTTGGTGACTGGCTCCGGGATGCGCTCGATCCGACGCTGCGGGGCCGCTAGTAAATGAGTCATAATCCATCCCCTTGAGGAATGAATCGGTCTTGATCCAGTGTTATAGCGATGCGTACGGTGCAAAGCAGTGGTCTTGTATAAGGGCAGTGGGGTGCAGGTGAACATGAGCCAGCAGGTGTGGAGCCGGCGCGCGGTTCTCAAAACCATCGGACTGGGCGCTGGGGCAGTACTGATGGGAAGTCTCATCGCTGCCTGTGAGTCGGAGGACACCGGGGATTCAGGTCCATCTAGCGACGCGTCTGACGATCAGCCAGATGACGCCGAAGACGAACCGTCCGAGCTCGAAAAAGAAACTCCGAAACCTGATGACGAGAGCGCAGGCGAAGAGGACGAGGCAGAGTCGACTCCGGAAGAGCAGCACGACGACGAATCCACAGCGGGCGAGCGACCTGAGCTTGTGGTCGCGGTACAGGGTCTTCCCGAGACACTCGACCCCTATCAGCATCTCTCGAATCTCGGGACCCGGGTCACCTATTCACTTTACGATCACTTACTCGAACGACAGTTTCGAGATGGTGATCCGCCCGGAACTGGCGCGGAAATCGGTCCGATGCTCGCCGAGTCATGGGAGCGCATAGACGATCTGACACTGGAGCTGCAGCTCCGCGAGGATGTTCTGTTTCACGACGGTAGCCCGATGACTGCAGAGGACGTGAAGTTCACATTCGAGCGCTCGCTGTTTGATACTCCTGAAGAGATCCTCGATGCCGAAGGGTATATTTCTACAATCTCCGAAATCGAAGTTGTCGATGATTACACCATCAGACTCCACACCGAAGAGCCTGATCCATTGCTGGATATGCGCCTGACGTCCTGGGCGACCTGGATTCTGCCGAAGGCGTATTACGAGTCAGTTGGCATCGAGGGGTTTGCGCTGGATCCGATCGGAACGGGTCCATACCGGTTCGCGGAACTACAACCAGACAATGAACTCGTGCTGGAGGCGTTCGATGACTACTGGGGCGGCACGCCGCCGGTCTCCAGAGTGACATTCCGGGTGATTCCGGAGGTCTCCAGTCGGGTGGCGGCAGTCGCTAGTGGTGAAGTCGACATCGCAACCAATATCCCGCCGGACCAGGTTGGCACACTTGAAGATTCGGATGGAGTCAGCGTCCAGACCGTCCCGCTGGCGAATGTGCATCTGCTCAGATACAACGTCGATTACGAGCCGCTGGATGATCAACGACTGCGTCAGGCGATGAACCTGGCCATCGATCGGGAGCTGCTCGTTGAGACGCTCTGGAGCGGGATGGCAGATGTCCCACGCGGTCACCAGTTTCCCGAGTATGGCGACATGTACAATCCGGACCGGCCGATCCCCGAATATGATCCCGAGCGGGCGCGAGAGCTTGTCGAAGAGTCAGATTACGACGGCGAGGCGATCGTCTTCCGGGTTTCGCCGTTTTACTACACCAACGGGCTGGAGTCGGCCCAGGCGATCATCGAAATGTGGGCTGAAATCGGCTTGAACGCCGAGGTCGAAGTCCGGGACAACCCATATGATGAGGGCCCCGAAGAGATCATGGTGACCAACTGGTCGAACTCGTCATTCGTGGCGGACCCGGATGGAGCGCTCTGGCTGCGGTGGGGCGCGGATTACCCTGGAACCCAGGAGTTTTTCTGGTTTCCGGAGGATGAGCGATTCAACGAACTCGGCGCGGAAGCCCGAACGACAATGGACGAAGAATTCCGCTACGAGGCGTACCAGACGATGCTCGATATCTGGGAGGAAGAAGCTCCCGGGACTGTGCTCTATATCCCGCACGAGATCTATGGTGTCCGTGACGGTATCGAGTGGACGCCGTATTCGTTCTATTACATGGACCTCCGGCCGGAGAATCTTTCAGTTTCCAAGTAGACAAAATCACACCTGGCGCGCGGGGCGAACTCGCGCGCCATTTCGTGCTTCAACTGAGGCAGGGTGAACTGCCGGGATACCGTTTATTGCCCCACCTTCAAATAATCGCAACGTCACAACAACAACCGGCTAATCTGGAGTGCCCTGCCCTCCGGTTAAATCCGAACCGATGAATACGGTCGTGGTTTAGCCATGAGGAGGGTCTCTGTGAGTAGCGAAACGAAGCTGGCCGAACGCGGGCTGTCGCTGATGCGTGCCGGTCTTACACGGCGGCAGTTGCTGCGAGTTCTGGGAATATCAGCGGTGGGCGTGAGCGCAACCGGGTTGCTGGCGTCATGTGCTGATACCGAAGCCGACGAGAGCGAAGAAGTCGGTGCCGCTGAAACTGATGACGGAGAGGTCTCCGACGAGGAGACGGTCACAGAAGAAGAGGACGCCGAAGAGCCGGCTGATGAGGATGATGAGGAAGACGAAGACGCCGGCGATGACGGATCTGTAGACGGACGCAGACTCGTCGTGGGGGTCCAGGGGCTTCCCGAGTCGCTCGATCCCTATCTGCATCTTTCGAATGTCGGCACCCGGGTCACCTACTCGCTGTTCGATCATCTAATCGAACGAGACTT
>JBBDTL010000162.1:0-4861 GCA_040904465.1 Thermomicrobiaceae bacterium
AACCAGATCATCCGGCGAGTAGTCCCGGCTTTCGCCAGGTCTCCCGCCGAGCTCTTCTCCCAGAAAGACGTAGTCGATTCCGGCGTCACGCAGGTGTGCTTCGAGGTCGCGCTTGCGGAAGTGGGGCGAGAATCTGCTGTAGGGTGACGTTCGTACGTCAACCAGACATGAAATGCCGTGTCGGTGAAGCAGCTCGATGAAGGTGTCGATACGGTGGTTACTATGACCGATGGTGTGAATCAACGGCAGTCCCATACTCAATTGCTCCTGTCTGGATAGGGGCTGTCGATTGAACGGAGTGAGGCAGCAAACCGGTACTGGCTATTGGTTTGCACCCACGAGAAGTTTATACAGTGCCGTCTGCCGTTCGCGAGCGTCATTGTATTGATCACGATGATCAGCTCGTGGCTCGAACCGGGTGCTGTCGCTCCGAATATCAGGCGAGGGATGACTGGCGCCTGTCTGGCGCATGGCATGCAATGCGGCGCCCCGGAGGGAAGACTCCGTTGTCCGGGGAAGGAGCAGCGTGTGGCCGCAGATGTCAGCGATCATCTGGATCCAGGTCTGATTCAGGCGCAGCGCGTTGCCGGTGGCAATAATCTCGACGGGAGCTTCGAGCAGCGGTGAGAGATCATCCAGGATCGCTGCGAAACTGTATCCGATACTCTCCATCGTCGCATGAACGATATCCTGAGGGCTGGAGTCGAACCGCAAGCCGTGAATGGTCCCGACTGCATCGGAGTGCCAGTTGGGACTACGCTCGCCAGCCAGGTAGGGCAGGACCGTAAGCCCGTGACCGTCGGGAACAGCCCGGGCGATTTCTTTCTCCAGGGTGTCATGGTCTGGCGCCTGAAGGTTGTCCATCATCCAGGCGATGACCCCGCCGCCTTCGCTCAGCGCACCGCCGAGTAGCGCATGCCTCTCGTCCAGGCGATATTGCCAGAGTCTGGGCGGAAGAACGTCTGGCGGGCAATCGGTAACAAGCCGAAGCGCCCCGGTGGTTCCGACCATCAGAGCTGGGTGGTTGGCGACTACCGCGTATGACCCGAAGTTATTGGCGGCCCCGTCGCCGATTGCAGGAACCCACTTGGCGCTTTTGAGCTGTGGCCAGTGAATTCCGCCTTCACTGGTGACGGGTTCATCACTCAGCGGGCTCAGTCTGTCGGCAGTTATTCCGGCGTGCTGCAGCGCTTGATGGTTCCAATCGAGTTCAGTCCGATCGAAAAAACCGGTGCCGGAAGCCATCGAAGTCGAAACAGTCAGCGTTGCGGTCAGCCGGTATTGCAGAAACTCGGGGAAGGACAGCCAGCGGGCAGTCCGGTCGAATACATCCGGGTGCTCATCCTTGAGCCAACGAAGTTTCGCCATGGGATAGCTGGTGTGCAGCCGCGTACCGGTGGCCTGATGGTGTGAGATGGGGTCAACCTCGTGGGAAAGGGATTGAACAGCTTCGGCGGCGCGGGTGTCAGCCCACATGAGCACGTTCGTTGTCGGCTGGAAGCTGTCATCGACACCGAGAATCGAGTGCCAGAAACATGAGATGCCCACTACATCAATCGTCTCAACCAATTTGATTGATTGCTGAATACATGCGCGGACGACATCCAGCAGGTTTTCTGGATCAAGTTCGGCCTTGCCGTCCGATCCTGTGACCAGTTGATAGGTTCGCTGGCTGAACGTAGATGGCAGGGGTTTGAGGTCGCCGGTGAAAACCTCGCAACGCGAAGATGAGCTGCCGATATCGATCGCCAGCGTGTGAGGGGACTGGTTGATCCGATGCTCATTCATGGCCACAGTATGCCATGAGTTTGCTTGAAATGGTGCGATTTCATTGGATATCCAGCATTGTTGAACGAGCTGAAAAATCATTGCTACACTTGTTTAACAGATTCGCAAGCTAGCCGGAATAACGATGCAGGATTCTCGTGAGTCACCACGACTCACGGGGTGGCTCCGTGATTCTGCTGATGCCAGCGTAACCGGAGTGGCCCGCTAGTCCTGAATTAGCTGAAAGGTGGTGCTGAAGCATTCCACTTGACGAAAGCGAAGAGTATAGTGGCAGTTAAGCCGTGTGGACGGTGCTCAACATACGTGGAGTCGCGGTAAGACTACCCGGACCTGCCCGGTGAAACGGGAGGTCAGCTTCTTTTCACCGACTATTCCGCGAAAACGAATTCAGGCATATGAACCGCAACCAGGGGGATTATCTCTCCGCCGCAGACACAGGAAATCAATCATCCGTAGAGGGATCGGACGAGATCCTGCACCGCGAACTTGCGACGATCATGCCCGTCATAGCGGCAGTCATGATTAAGCAGGCCGACGCTGAGTCATGCGCGTTCTATATCTATGATTTCAATGCCGAGCACACTGTCCTGACGTTTCGGCACGGCGACCTCCGAGTTGACGTTTCCAGTTTCGCAGAGCATGAATCGGTTGCACCCGGTGCTATTCCCGTTGAGGAGTATGTTCTTCGCACCGGCAAGAGTGTTCGACGAGTGACAGCTGAAGACTTCGAGAAGTGGCCGATCCAGAACAGCGCGCTCCGTGAGGCAAGCAGGGACTATACGGATATTGTGGTGCCGCTGTGCCACCATAATCGTGTCTATGGTGTGGTCTATCTCTGGAGAAACGCATCGGACGGCGCATTCTCCGATACGGAGCTGTCTACCGCGGAGTCAATGGCGGGAACCGCGGCTATGGCCGTGGAGTTTGCCAGGCAGTACGGCGATGAGCGCTCGCGGCGTCTGAGGTTGAATTCACTGTTGAATGTCGCCTCCCTGGCCGCTTCTCATCTAACGGTCGATCAGGTTATGCCTGCGGTGGTCCGCATCGTTCGCTCAGCGACTGACGCGGATGTTGCCAACCTCTACGTGTTCGATAGTTCGGGGAATCGCGTGATCGATTCCTATAGCAGTGGCTTGAACGCGCGAGAACAGTGGGTGTTTTCCGAAAGCCACGGGTATCAGGTTTCGGTCGTGCCCGCCGAGGTGCGCGCCGGAGAGACACTTGCGCCGGTGGTAGTTCGAGATCCCGAGCGAGAACTGGCGCCCGGGTCAGATCTCATTCAGTACTCGCGAGAAGAAGGGATCTCGGAAATCCTGGTCGTTCCGATCGTGTATCAACGTGGCGCGATTGGCGTAATTTATCTGTGGTACCGAGATCAGGCGCGGACATTTCATCCAGATGCAATCTCAACTGCTCAAGGGATCGCCAATCAGGCAGGAGGGGTCGTCTATCAGGCAAGGATGCATGACGCATCACGACAGCATATACAGGAGACTGAGGCGCTTCGGCGGATCGGGGAGACGGTGCTCAACAGCAGTTCGCTTGAGACTGTACTTGACGAGATCGCGGACGTGCTGCAGCAGCTGATTCCTTATGAGTATGCGTATGTGGGCGAAATTGACGACGAAGACGAGGTCATCGTCGACAAGCGAATCTGGGGTGACCTCCCGGAAGACCTTCTTGGATTTCGACTTTCGCTACACGCGTCACTTACTGGCGCCACGGTGCTTTCCGGGGAGATCCTGAATCTCTCGAACGCGATGAACGATGATCGGGTATATAAATATCAACCGAAGCAGGTGCCGATCAGGTCGGTGTTGATTGCGCCGTTGGTGACCGAAAACGGCACGGTGGGCGTTCTGTATATCGCACGGAACGATGATGCTGGGTTCACGGAGCGGGAGGAACGGCTGATGGCCCTGATTTCTCAGCAAGCGGCCGTGGCCATTGAGCGCACGCAGACGCAGGAATCTATGGCGCTACATGCTGCACGGCAGTCGTTCCTGGCAAACGCGACGATTCGATTGATCGCCACATCTCATCCTGCCGATGCGTTACAAGATATCGCTGAGATGGCGTGCGAGGTGCTGGCAGACGGTGTGCTATTCGCTCTTTCTACCTGGGAATATGGTTCTCTCCACTGGTCCGCGATTGCACATAGGGATCCTGAGAATTACGGGACGCTGAACGACGGACTGAGACAGAATAAGGTGATCGTCAACCCGGACCGAGTGGAACAGATACTCGCGTCTGCTCAGCCATCCCACATGATCCTGGACGATGGTCATCCAACAGATGAGAGGGTCCTGCACTCGTCGATCATCAAGCTTTTGCGGGAAATGGGAGCACGCGAGATGCTCACAGTCCCGATGCGTCAGAACGGGCGGGCACCAGGTTTGCTGGTTCTCCTCTCGTCGGATCCTTCCCGACATCTCCAGGGTGATGTGCTGGAGCTCGCACAGGCCGTCGCCAATCGCATCGGCGACGCACTTGAGCGTCGTCAGCTGGCTGATAATCGTGAGGCGTTACTTCGGGTCTCGGAAGCATCCAACACCCACGCCGGTCTGGACGAGCTGCTCGAAATGTTCATCGCCGAGCTCCATCGGATCATCCCCTATGATCAGATGTTTATTGGAAGACTCGAGCAGGAAACGGGCATAATCAGAGCCCTCAAGTACTACAATCCGCTCGGGATCGCGGAACACGAGATCGAGCGTGCGGCGAACGAGGGGAATTGTGGCGAAGTTGTACGTTCCCGGAAAGCTCTGATCGACAATCACGCTCATCTCCGGGGGTCAACGAGATACGCAAACGAAGCAGCGGCAGCCCATTACGCGAGACACGGCCAGAGCGTAATCGCTGCGCCGCTCATTGCTGAAAATCGAGTCAGTGGTGTCCTTCTTGTGGGACGGTCTGGCACCAACCGGTTTAGCGAGTCAGACTTTGAGACGTTTCTTCTGTTTGCGGGCCTCGCCGCGTCGGCTATCCACCGGACTGATCTGCTACAGACTAACAGGCGGATGTATCGGGCGTCAGTTGAGGTGCTGGCAGCGGTGGTGGACGCCAAAGATCC
>JBBDTL010000163.1:0-4846 GCA_040904465.1 Thermomicrobiaceae bacterium
GTTACCGCTAATCCAATTGCTGCCAGACCCTGACCAGTTGGTCCAGACATCGCTACCGCGAATCTCAGCGCCTGGCTCACCGATGAGGGTGATCGGCTTGTTGATCGTGACTGTCTCGCGATAGATGCCGGCGGGAACGCGCACCGTTGCGCCGGATCCGGCATTGTCGACCATCTGCTGAATGCTGGTGCCGGGTGCGACTTCGTTGTTGTCTTGTGCCGGCTCTTTGGTCGGTTCCGGCTCTGGTGTAGCTGTCGGTTCCGGCGCTAGCTCGACCGGGCCGTCGTTCGTTTCATCGTTGCTATCCTGCTGGCCTGGAGGGCCGCCGCCGCCCGGTCCACGACCGTTGGCGCGCAGGAAGTCGACCTCGGAGTGGCCGAGGTGGCCAAGCAGAACGGCGTATTCTGTTCCATCGTGTTCTGGATGGTGTTCGAATCGGGCGCGTTCGAAGTACTGGGTGACCAGGCCGGTGTCTGGATCGGTGAACTCTTCAGAGATTGGATATCCGAACAGTGCCAGCGACTCGCGGAAGGAAACTCCGTTGTCGCCGAACTCGAGACCGTGGCTACGCCAGTAGTCTTGGAATATTCCGCCGAGGTTGTGCCCGGTCTCACTGAAGAATTCCCCGACGCCGTTGCCGTTTGATCGCGGCTGGAACGCCTCGCTTGCGGCCAAGCCGCGTCGCTCGGCTTCTTCCAGTCCCAGGTGACCGAGAAGAACTTCGTATGGGGTTCCTGCGAACTCCGGATGGAGCTCGAGTCGCTGCCGCTCGAAGTACTGTGCCAGCCGGCCATCTTCTTCAGTGGGTTCAGAAATGGCGTAACCAAAGACCGGCAGTCCGCCAGCCTCTTCATAGTAACTCTGGAATCCGGGGTCTACTTCACTTCCCGTCGGGGAAGAGGCGAAGGAACTTGCCAGTGGGAATACCAGCAGTGCTGCCAACCCGATCAGCAGTCCGATTCGATACCGGGTGAACTCAAACATTTGTCCGCTCCACTCTTTCTTGTGGGCTATGCCCGCGAAGCGGCAAACCACACTAGAGTGAAACGCAACAGTTTTTGGGCGACCTGCCCGGAACTGGCGGCCTGGCGGTCTCCCCAGCGAGGAGATCCATGGCTTTGCGTCCCCGCCTCACGACGGGTTTGCCTTGATCAGCTACTCGCAGTGTACGGGCTTGATCACACCCGGCACATGAGACGAAGGTTCGGCGTTGAAGCGGCCGGAGTGTCTATGTCTCTCGGGACAATGGTCCGGCGTGCATGTATCTGGGACGTCAGTAGTACCCGCGTTGCATGCATCAGAGCGAGGTATCTCCATTCGTTCGACAGGAGGCCGCCCCTCTGAACGATTCAGTGCTCCGCCGAACGTCGTGGTGAGGCGTGAGAGGCTACGGACAATCCGCTGATTTCTCTCCACCGGTTTAGCGAGATCTGGAGTTCTGAATGCGGAGTATGGCGTGGGTGTTGAGAAACGCCGGCTGAAGGGATCTGGACGTGTCCAGGTCCGCTCATTTGGGTAATCACCGGGACTAAATCACCACTCGGACGCGTCGTAAACGCTCTAAAACTTGGTGTAAACTTCGAACGCGGCTACGCACGGATAATCTGGAACCGGTGACTCCTTAATGACGCTCCCTGAAATCCTCAAGGCAATCCGGCAATGGTGGTGGATACTTTTGATCTGCCCGATCATTGCGGCTGGAACCGCATATTTCGTCAGTTCGTCGATGACGCCTATCTACGAAGCAGAGACGACCGCGATTGTCGAGCACCAAATTGCAACCGGAGCGGCAGATCTCCAGAGCATTCAGGCCGCCGAGCGGCGAACACAGACCTTTGCGCAACTGGTCACCAGTCGTTCCGTTCTCGAACGCGTTGTCGAAGACCTCGGACTCGAGGGGGGCGTAGAGAACCTGCGCGGAAATGTTTCCGTATCTAATGCAGCAGAGACTCAGCTCGTTTCGGTTGCTGTACAAGATGAGGACCCTGAACACGCCGCCGAGATCGCAAACGCCACTGTTGAGCACTTTTCAGAGTACGTGCGAGAGATTCAGACCTCGATGCTTGATGGTTCCGACGGCGATCTGGCCCAGTCGCTCGATGAGGTTCAGGCGCAAATCGCCGACGCTGAATCGCGAATCCAGGATCTGGAAGACAGTTCCGCGCTTACTCAAGCTGAACAGGACCAGTTGGAGAGTTACGAGTCGCTGCTAACGCAACTGCAGCAGACCGAAGATGTGCTGGGCTCCATCGATGAGACGTTTGTTGAGACTGGACAATCGGTCGGCTCGCAGGTCTTTGTGGTCGAGTCAGCCGCCGCGCCGACCGGTCCAGTGAGCCCGAGAATTATGCTGAATACCGCGCTGGCCGGAATCCTTGGCCTGCTCCTGGGTGGCGGGCTCGTGGTTGGTGTCGCCTGGCTGGACGACAACGTCAAGACCGAAGAGGACGTGCGCCGGATCCTGGACCGACCCCTGATTGGAACTGTCGCGCAGGAACGGCGGCCGGTGCAACTCGAATCGATGAATTCCGAACAATCGATCAATGGTGAGATATTCCGCGGTTTACGGACCAACCTGCAATTCACGATGGTCGATCGCGATGTGCGTTCCATCGTCGTGACCAGCGCTGGACCTGGTGAAGGCAAGACCACTATCGCCACGAATCTTGCCATTGTTCTGGCCCAGGGCGGCCAACGGGTAGTGTTGGTCGACGCCGACTTGCGACGGCCCAGAGTACACAACCTGTTCCATGGCGTACGGAACGATCGCGGATTGAGTAACATGCTCCTGGAATCCTCCGCTAATCTCGAAGATATGGTTCAGCGGACGAAGATTAGCAGACTCTGGGTGCTGGCGACCGGACCACTGCCGCCGAACCCGCCTGACCTGCTCGGCTCGGCGCGAATGAAGGCGCTGGTGAACGCGTTGGAGGAAAGTGTTGACATCGTGATCTTCGATAGCCCACCGCTGGCGATCAGTGAGTCACTGCTGCTCTCCAGTCTGGCCGACGGAATCCTGATGGTGGTCAGATCCGGACGAAACCGACGTGGAGAACTGTCTCACGCATATGAATTGGCATTACAGGCCGGCGCCCCGATATTGGGAGTGGTCCTGAACGGCGTATCGCGAGACTCGCAGGCTACCCGTCGTGTGTACCAGCAGTACTATTCGCAACTCAGCGGCGACGATCAGCCGCCATCTCCGCCTAGACGCTCTGGATGGTTGGGGCGAGTATTTGGCCGCAGTACATAGGAGAAGTTGCCAACAGCAAGATAGCCGGGAGCGAATCGCTCCCGGCCTCATTTTTCCTGTCGCCGGAGCACTTCGTATCAGTGGTTATCGTCCTGCCGGCGTGAAGCAGAGGACTGCGAAAAGCACTGTCTGTAGAATCGCTCGGCTCACCGCAAAGCGCTGATTCAACGGCCGGTCGCCACCGGCATCGTAAACCAGAAAGTGCTCCCTTGATCCGCGCCAGAACTTTCGGCCCCGATCTCTCCATCCTGAGCTTCAACCAGCGCCCTCGAAATCGAGAGGCCAATTCCACTTCCACCGTGCGCGCGGGAACGTGCTCCATCCACCCGATAGAAGCGGTTGAAGATCTGAGAAAGATGTGCCGCAGGTATACCGATTCCCGTATCCTCGATCCGGACTCGTACGATGGTAGATTCAGGTTGCGCCGAAACCGTAACCGATCCACCGGGCGGCGTGTAGCGCAGGGCATTGCCAAGCAGGTTATTCAGGATCTGGATGGTGCGGCCGGGATCCACGGCGACGACTGGCAGGTTGTCGGGGAGCTCCAGCTGAACGGAGACACCTTTTTCGGCAATTTGCGACCTCAGGCCCGTGACAGCGGTCTCGATCAGTTTGCCAGGTTCAGTTGCCTTGATAGCTAGTGGCAACTGACCTGACTCCACTCGCGAGAGTTCCTGCAAATCGTCAACGATTCGACTCAACCGCGTCGTCTCCTGATGGAGCTGAGACCACAACTCGGCACTTGGTTCCACCACACCGTCCCCTAACCCTTCCAGATTTCCATGCAGAGTCGATAACGGAGTTCTCAACTCGTGTGCGACGTCGCCGATAAGCTGAACACGACGTTGCTCAGTGTCTTCAAGAGCCGAAGCCATTCGATTAAACGTATTCGCCAACTCGCCAATCTCATCATGTTCCGCATTGTGCACCCGAGCACGGTAGTCACCTGCAGCAATTCGCTGGCTCCCCAGGGCGAGTTGTCTGAGCGGGGCTGTGATGCGGTTCGAGACGAAGAAGCTGACCATCAGGGCAACAATTGTGGCGATGACCGTGGAAATAGCCACCGCATCAAAGAGTGCATCACGGAATGCATCCACTGTGAGCTCGCGCATCGGCTCCGTCATCCCCGTGCCCATCATGTCGGGATGGTGAGTCGCATGCTGGTCGAGCATCCGGTCAAAAAGTGACGGGCCGAGCAGCTGCATGCCCATGACCAGGCCGGCAATGCCCGTGGCGATTACCAGAAGATAGGAAAGCAACAACTTGGCTCGTATGCCGGTCACTGGTCGATAATTCCTCAAGAGTCGGCCCGGCGAAATCGATAGCCCACACCGCGCACAGTTTCAATATAACGAGGTTGCGCCGGGGTGGGCTCCAGTTTTTTTCGAAGATTGCTGATGTGGGCATCCACGACGTGATCATCCCCATAGTAATCACCACCCCAAACAATATCGAGTAACTGGCCACGCGTGTGGACCATCCCCGGATGGGCTGCGAGCGTGGCAAGGAGTTGAAACTCTAATGGGGTGAGTGGAACGTCCGCATTGTTTCGTGTAACTTCGTGAGCCGCCACGTCGATCGTCAGTTCGCCGA
>JBBDTL010000164.1:0-4811 GCA_040904465.1 Thermomicrobiaceae bacterium
AGGAAGAACCAATTTCCGCGAGCCTGACCTACGGAGTCGCAATATCTGGTGAGAGCTACGACATCTCGGTCGATCCCACTTCACTTAGTTCTGAGTCAAGTGCTGAAGCCACGCGACAAGCAACCGGCGAACGATTCGAGCCAGCCGGAACCGCCGCCGGCACCATACAAATAACGAACCCGTTGACAAACGAGGTAACCATCCCGGCGGGAACCGAGATCCCTGGAGCAAATGGGGTGACTTACTACACTGCCGAAGACGTCCGGTTACCTGCCGCCGACCCATTCGGTTCACAGTCATTCGGCTCAGGGAGCGTGGGGGTATACGCCGGTATAATCGGACCAAACGGGAATCTCGACGCTGGCGCACTAACTGGTCAGCTCGGCACCCAGATGTTTTACACGAACCCCGGTGCGATTGCCGGCGGCCGGATGGACCGCTATCCGGTAATCAATGAAGATGACGTCAACGCAGTTCGTGGGGAGGTCGAAAGCGCGCTTGCAGAGATTGCCCGCGATGAATTCATGCAGGAGATTCCCGAATCGATGGAGCTGGTGCCTGGATCAATTGAAATTGGTCAGCCAGACGTTGAGGTTTCCGCCAGCGCGGGGGATGACGGGGAATCCGTCTCGGCAGCGGGTACAATTTCTGTCAGTGGCCAGGTTTACGACCCTTCAGAGTTGCATGAGATCGCCGGGAGTGAAGCTGACCGTCAACTGGCCCGGCAGGGAGGCAGTGAACACATCCTCCTGGCTGAATCGGTAACATTGCGGGATCCGACTGATCTACCCGGAGAGACTCCAGCGTTTAAGATTGATGTCGAAGCCATGGCGCGAAAAGTCATCACTGAATCAGAGCGAGAGGCAATCATCGGCCAACTGGCGGGTCTCAGCAGGTCTGAGGCGGAGGCTATTCTCGAAGACCATCCGAAGGTAGAACGATTTCAGGTCGACATCCAGCCGGACTGGTTGCTTGATCGAATGCCGGAAATCGCGTCAAGAATCGACGTTCATGTGAGTAGTGGTGAATCAACAGCTTCAACACGGTAGACGCGTCGCGCTCGATGTCGGTGGACGCCGGGTAGGGCTGGCTGTAAGCGATGAACTCAGCATGGTTGCCAGCCCGGTAAGGGCCGTGGATATCAAACACGAAGGCATAGCCGGTCTTGCCAGGATCATCATGACGTACGATCCAGTCGAGGTCGTCGTCGGGCTGCCTACTGGAATGAGCGGATTCGAAGGTCCCCAGGCGCGCGAAACCCGGGATTTTGCCGCCAGGCTCGCCGAGCATGTGCCGGTTCCAATCTCTTATTGGGATGAACGCCTGACGACGTTCGCCGCAGATCAGGCGCTGGTTGAGTCCGGCTACCGGGCTCAACGACGCAAAAAGATGGTCGACGCGGTGGCAGCATCACTCATTCTGCAGAGCTACCTCGATTCAAAGCGTTGACGTCTGATTTGGACGCCCACTATAATGCCAGCGCGGAACGCCCACTTGCGCGGGGAGAAAGAGGTCAGAATGAAACTGATTGTTGCCGTCGTACAGAACGACGACGCCGATAACGTGATTGACGCGCTGCTGGAGTATGAATTTCGAGCTACCCGGCTTGCGAGCACTGGTGGGTTTCTCCGACGTGGAAACACCACGATCATGATCGGTGTACCAGACGAACAGATCGACCAGGTGCTGGAACTCATTCGCGAGCGTGCGCACGCCCGTGCCCAGCAGGAGCAGGCGGGCGAGGTCCAGACTGCCGCCGCGACAGTTTTTGTCCTGGATCTGGAGGATTATCAGCGACTCTGAGTTGTATCCGCTCAAGGCGCACCGTTTGGCGGCAGCTTTCTGACCCGGGGAGAGGCCCTCGCGCTACGGGAGCCAGACGGTGAACCAGTTTCGTGGGACAACATTCGCGTTCGGGCACTGGCGCCCCTGGCGCATAAAGGTCGATACCTACTGGATAGCCGCGGCGCTTGCACTCGCGAGCGTATCGGGGTATTTCCTCCCACTCCTCTTTTTCGATGATCCCAATTCCCTGGCTCGATTCGGAGGAGCCCTTGCACTTCCTCTTGGGATTTCGGCGTCACTGCTCGCGTTCGAGGCCATCCGCTATCTTTGCGAACGAATATTTACTACCACCGCAACCTCGTCCGCTCGGAGACTCTATCCGACAGGAAGCATTGAGACGGGATTCGTACTTCCCGAGTCGCCACGGCTCGAATTTCGGCGCGAAGCACTTCCCCCAATCACGCTGATTCTGTTGGCCACGTCCGTCGTGTTCATCGCCGAGTTCCTGGGAGCGCTTCCGGTAGTTCAGATCGGACTACGGGTGTTTGCACTCGTCGCTGGGGGTGTAGCGCTCCTGAATGTTCTGCCAGCGATGCCATTCGCAGGTGGACGCATCCTCAAAGCGATATTCTGGTACCTGCATGACGATCATCTCGCGGGTTCGCGAGTAGCATTTTTCTATGGTCAGCTGACTACCCTGGTCGGCCTGGGGTTCGGCGGTATCTTTCTTGTATGGACCCCTGCATCAATATTGCCCGGGATCTGGTGTCTGATGCTCAGCTGGCTTGTTTTTACCTCGTCTCGCAACGAGCTAACGCGCTCACGACTGATCTACCGTGCCGAAACAGTTGCTGCGTGCGATGCTGTAGCGGGATTGAATCCGACGCTACGCGCCTCCGCACGTTTGACAGACGCGATCGATATTCTCCTGGAACAGCACGCGAACGGCCCGGCGCTCGTGCGCGACCGGACCGTGTACTCCGGCACACTGAGCCTGGATTCAATGCGTGACATCCCTCGCTCTTCCTGGACTGACATGACTGTGCAGGAGGCAGCAATACCTCTGGAAAGGCTCCCTGATTCACCACACGGCGCCAACCTGCTTTGCGTGCTGAGACTCGTGAACGTTCATCACGACCGCCCGGTGATTGTCCGTGACGAGAGGGGCCGCATTTGTGGCCTGATCGATGCGACGATGGAGCCAGGAATGCTACTACGACGCGGAATCTCCCGGGATGTCCGACTATCCCGCCCGACTCCATAACGCGAAAACCGGGAAATACTTCATGATAGACTCAGAAGTGTGTTTCATAAGTTGACAGTTACTCATTTACTCTTGAGGAGGCGGAGCTATTACCAGCACGCACCCAACGCAACCACCACAGGAACGTGCAATTCTCGTCGCAGTCGACTGGCACAATGATGGCTGGGATATCAGTTCATCCCTGGAAGAACTCTCACTGCTAGCGACCACGGCGTCGATTGAAGTCGTAGGTTCGATCTCTCAGCGACTGAACCACCCGCATCAGGCGCACTACCTTGGTTCGGGAAAACTTGAAGAGCTCCAGGCGCTGAAAGACGAGCTGGACTACTCGATCGTTCTCGTCAATGATGAACTTACCCCGAGTCAGCTGCGCAATCTGGAGAAAATTCTCGATATCCGGGTTCTGGATCGGACAGCTCTGATTCTCGACATCTTCGCCCAGCACGCCAGAACCTCTGAAGGACGGCTTCAGGTCGAACTGGCGCAGCTCGAATATCGATTGCCGCGACTGACACGGATGTGGACTCACCTTTCGCGCCAGGGCGTCGGCGGGGCCGGACTCCGGGGTCCGGGTGAGACTCAGCTCGAGGTTGACCGGCGAGAATCGCGCCGACGAATTAGCTGGATTAAAGAGCAGCTCGCCGAGGTTCATCGCCATCGGCAGCTCTATCGCGACAAACGGAAGCGAACCCGTGTGCCGGTCGTGGCGCTTGTCGGCTACACCAACGCCGGCAAATCGACCCTGCTCAATCAGCTCGCTGACTCTGACGTCACCGCCCGCGACGAGTTGTTTGCTACCCTTGACCCGACAACACGCAGGGTCGATCTCCCGGGCTCTCAGACGATTCTGATGACGGACACAGTAGGGTTCATCAACAACCTTCCTACCCAGCTTGTCGCCGCTTTCCGGGCAACGCTCGAGGAAGTCCTGGAAGCCTCGCTTCTGGTCCATGTGCTCGACGTCACACATCCGAATTCGTTCCAGCAGGCCCAGACAGTTCATTCCATCATCAAGGAGCTCGGTGCTGACGAACTGCCGATGATAACTGCGCTCAACAAGGTTGATCGTCTCGGGGACGACGTTTCTCCAGATCAGCTGCGGCTCGATTTGGGCCTCTCGGATAACTACGTACCGATTTCGGCTCAAGAGGGCATCGGGATCGAGCTGTTGACGGACCGAATTGCCGAAGCATTGGCCGAACAGGGAGCGTTCGTAGACCTGCAAGTACTAGTGCCGTACACTGAGGCGCAACTGGTGGATCTATTCCATCGTCGAGGACATGTGCAGGAAGCAAGCTACCGGGAAGACGGTACGGTGCTGACGGGACGAATACCACGAAATCTCGCCTCCCGTTTTGATCCCTATCGGATTTCAAGTAACGTGAGCGAGACCATATAGTACTATGGTCGCGTTCCCCATACCCCGTACGAACGTCCTCTACAGGCAACGGTAAGCGCTGGCTATAATGAACGCTGTGGACCGTAGAATGATGGAACGAGGGAGCGGTAATGTCGGTGGCGCTGGAAGCCGCGTTGAACGAACTCAAAGAATCCGCAGGACTCGAACTGGCTTCAGTGGTCAGTCATGATGGACTGGTTATCGAGTCTGCTCACGAAGAGGACATCGACGCTGAAGCGGTGGCGACAGTCGCCGCAAGTGGCCTTCTGATGATGGACTCGCTGGGACGTGAGCTCCAGCAAGGACCCGCCCGAGACGTGATACTCGAGTACGAAAACAGCCTGGTGATCCTTTCACCGCTGA
>JBBDTL010000165.1:0-4802 GCA_040904465.1 Thermomicrobiaceae bacterium
GTCAGCCTCCATAGCTTATCGGGCTTCGACTCGAATACACTGGCCCCTGCTGCGCGCCGAGCGGCCGCAACTCGTCTCCTTGAGCGTCCCCGTTATGATACCAACCGCTTGTAAGATCGGGATATCAAGCGAAAAATGGCTGCTGTGCTATTATCGGGAAGACGGATATGCACGGTACCGGCGCATGCCGCCCAATGGGATGGCGCCGTTCTCAATTACCGGGAGTTTGGGATGAACATCCACGAGTACCAGGCTGCTGAGATATTGAAGCAGTATGGGATCCCTATCAACGACGGGATCGTCTGCGACTCCGCGGACGCAGCGGCAGATGCGGCGCAGAAAATCGGCGGCAAAGTCGTTATCAAAGCGCAGGTCCACTCTGGGGGGCGGGGGAAAGCCGGCGGAGTAAAACTGGCCGAGTCCCCGGACGATGCCCGTTCAGTCGCTTCCGAGATTCTGGGGCTGGATATCAACGGGCATATCGTCCATATGGTGCTAGTCGCGCCAGCGGTCGAGATTCAGCGCGAGGTTTACCTCGGCGCGGTTATCGACCGGGACGGCCGAGGCGTGACCGTGATGGCGAGTGCCGAGGGTGGCATCGACATCGAAGAGGTCGCGCGCGACACCCCGGAGAAGATCCACACCGAGACCGCACACCCGCATCTGGGTTTGCGCGACTTCCAGTGTCGCCGGCTGGCGTTCAAGCTCGGTCTGGAGGGTAAACAGGTCGGTGGATTCGCGAAGATCGCGAAAGCGGTGCACCGGGCATTCGTTGAAAGCGATGCCGGGCTCTGCGAGATTAACCCGTTGATCATCAACGGTGAGGGCGAATGGCAGGCGATCGACTCCAAGATAACAATCGATGACAATGCGCTATACCGCCACAAAGACCTGGAAGAGCTGCGCGACCTTCGTGAAGAGAACGAGATCGAAGTGCAGGCGAGAGCGTCTGGCATCAGTTTCGTCAAACTGGACGGCAATATTGGCTGTATGGTCAACGGCGCCGGGCTTTCGATGGCAACAATGGACGCCGTCAAGTTTCAGGGGGGCGAGCCGGCCAACTTTCTCGATGTCGGCGGCGGCGCAAGCGCCGACCAGGTAACGCTGGCACTCAACCTCGTACTTGCCGAACCAGACGTCAAAGCCGTATTGATCAACATCTTCGGGGGGATCACGCGCTGTGACGTCGTCGCTCAGGGATTGCTCGAAGCAATGGGGAAGATCAACGTTGAGGTCCCATTTGTGATTCGCCTGATCGGAACCAACCAGGCCGAAGGGCAGAAATTGCTGGCGGATGCCGGCATCACCGTCGTCGAGCGAATGGACGAAGCCGCGAAACAGGTTGTCGCAGCCGCTCAGGGCGCGGCCTAAAACGACAGGCAGGGAGGAATCTGTGAGTATTCTGGTGAACAACCAGACCCGGTTGCTCGTCCAGGGCATAACTGGGCGGGAAGGTTCATTCCATACCGGCCAGATGGTCGAATATGGCACAAATGTCGTTGCTGGCGTGACACCGGGCGGCAAAGGCAAAGACGTCCACGGGGTGCCAGTGTTCAACACCGTATCCGAAGCCGTGGAAGAGACACAGGCGAACACCTCGATCATCTACGTTCCCGCGCCGTTCGCGGCAGATGCGGTCTACGAGGCGACCGACGCGGGCATTGAGCTGATCATCTGCATTACCGAGGGTGTCCCGACACTCGATATGGTCGCGGTCTATCACTATGTCAAACAGGCTGGCGCCCGGCTGATCGGCCCCAATTGTCCAGGGCTTATTACGCCGGACGAAGCCAAAGTCGGCATCATGCCAGGCTATATTCACGCCCGGGGCCCGGTCGGGCTCGTCTCCCGTTCGGGAACGCTGACCTACGAGGTCGTCAACGCCCTGACGCAGGCCGGGCTCGGCCAGTCGAGCGCTGTCGGCATCGGGGGTGACCCAATCATCGGAACATCGTTCATCGATGTGCTGGAACTGTTTCAGGCAGATCCGGAGACAAAGTCGATTGTCATGATCGGCGAGATTGGCGGCAGTGACGAAGAGCAGGCTGCGGAGTTCATCAAGAATCACGTCACCAAGCCTGTCGTCGGGTTTATCGCCGGTCAGACCGCACCGCCAGGCAAGCGGATGGGTCACGCCGGAGCGATCATCTCCGGTGGCGAAGGTACCGCCGAGGCAAAGATCAAGGCGCTGCAGGCCGCTGGCGTCAAGGTTGCCGATACTGCCGCGGGCGTCGCCGAGATCATGGCTGGCGAGATGAAGGCATAGCCACCGCGCAGAACAGGAACGGGAGGGCGCCCTGCCCTCCCTTCAATATTCTCGACTCCAGCCGTTTCAACTTGAACTCAGGATCAATCTACGTCATAAGACGTAGACCCCCAACCCACCCATCCAGCAAAAACACGTCAAAGTAACGATGGCGCTGACTTCTCTCTCCACTAGAGTAGTTACTACATCTCGAGCGTTCAAGAGCATAACGCGGGGGCTGACTATGAGCGGCCATGACCACCCGGGGACGTTGATGCCAGATTCCGGTACTGAAAACCTCAATTCCCTGACTGGAGCTCCCGTGAGATGAATCGTCAACCATCGTACTCACAATGGCGTGACTAGCTTCCCGGGAGGTTCGTGGAATGCCCGATGCACAGGTGCTGACAGTATTCATTGCCACAGTAGGCGTGCTTCTCGCTATTCCGGGCCCCGGCATGCTGTACATCCTGGCTCGAGGCATTGATCAGGGCAGGCTCGCGGCTCTTGCATCGGTGCTGGGCTTCCAGGCCGGCGACGCGATCTACGTCATTGCTGCTGCGTTCGGACTGACTGCGCTTCTCTTTTCCTCCGCGCTTGCATTCTCAGCAATAAAATACGCAGGCGTCGCCTACCTGATCTATCTCGGCCTGACCACGCTCGCGACCCCTCCGATTTCGGTTGCCGGAACGCGCGTATCGTCGATCTCGATTCAGCGGGTGTTCTTCCAGGGAGCGGTGGTCAACATGCTGAACCCGAAGACCGGGCTCTTCTTCATCGCCTTTCTGCCGCAGTTCGTCGATCCTGATCGTGGCAGCGCTTCCCTGCAGATCCTCGTCCTTGGCGGAGTCTTCATGCTGGTCGCGCTGCTCCTCGAAGGCAGCTACGCGCTACTCTCCGGAATCATCGGCGGCCTGCTTTGCAGCAACCAGAGCTTCCTGCGGCGGCAACGCTTCGTCACAAGAGGTATCTATCTGCTGCTCGCATCAGTTGCAGCATTCTCCAGCCTGGCGGCCGGGATCGGGGTCTGATGTCGACATAAGCTTCACGATCGGAACTCTGGGTCCTCGTCGCTCGGACTAACCCGTTCGTTGGCGCTGCTGATCTCATCGAATATCTGCGATGTCGTCGTGGGATCGCCAGGTCGTGAACCTCCCGCAGCTGGCGAACCAAGTTCCGGATGCAGCAAACGTTCGGCGAGCACTCTTACCGGTTCAAATTCACTCTGCGATGCCGCAGTGGCAATGTCGGGTGCGCGATGGTAACGCCACATTAGCTGAGCGGCATCCTCAGCAAGCGTCTGGCTGTCTCCGGTCAGTAATGCTTGCAGAACAGGAGCAGCGGTCCTGGTAGAGACATTCTCGCCCAGCGCCAGGAGCGCCGTGCGCCGGCTCTCCATCGGTTGATCAGCATCGATCACCAGCGACCCAGCAGCCGCGATCGCATCCCCGGGACGATGAACCAGTGCCGCACGCCAGAACGCCATCCGTACTCGTTCGCTGTCGTCCAGCATCGCGCTATCCCAGCGATCAAAAAGCACATCCGGCAGATCAGCCGCGAGTACCTCGGCCGCCAGACCGCGAATCTCCGGATCGGGGTCATCCAGAACCATCACCAGAATCTGATCCTGCGCTTCCCGCGACAGGTAGCCCGGACCGTACGGGTCGAGAATCAGCAGATGTAGCGTTGTCTCACGCGCGACGTTGTCGCCGCGCCCAAGGATCTCACTGACTCCCTTCAAAATCTCTCCTTCACCCGAGAGAGCCAGACGCTGCCAGAGTGCTTCGGCGCAGTTGCTCGCAGCGAGAAATGGGAGATAGGCCTGCAGAACATCATCGGGCACCACCCGAACAAACTCAGCGGTTGAACGATCTCGCCGGGATGGGCGAAAATCTTCCGGAAACTCCAGGAGTCGCCAGGCGAGTTCTCTCCCGAACTGGGCGGACATCTTCCCCACCAGCTCAGTCCGCGCCCAACGTCTGACAGACGCGTTGTCGAGTGCCTGATCCAGACCTGTTCGGGATATGTCAACTCCACCCGCTAGCTCTTCCGCCAGCCGGGACTTCTGGTCTGAGTCATCCATAGTGACGATGTCGACAATTCGTGTTTCATCACTCATGCTCAAAGTCTATCGCAGCCTGCGGGCTGGCCGGATGCTTGACCAATGAGGCGAAGTATCCGATTCTGGATATTCAACCCGACCAACAGGCCGACATACCGGAAGGATGCTCGACCATGGCCCGAATTCTGGAACATCACGCCAAACAAATCTTCGCCCAGGCCGGCATTCAGGTCCCGGAGGGCTACCCGGCAATCTCGGCTGATCAGGCCGCGTCGATCGCCGAAGGTCTGGATGGGCCCGTCGTCATAAAGGCGCTGGTCCCAGTCGGCAAGCGTGGCGAATCCGGCGCAGTTCAATTCGCGGAGGATTCCCGGGGAGCGGCGATGGCAGCCAGCGATCTTATTGGCCGGTACATCGGCGCCTACATGATCGATACTGTCCTGGTCGAGGAGCGGGTTGACGTCGAAAGCGAGCTGTATCTCTCGATCATCATCG
>JBBDTL010000166.1:0-4796 GCA_040904465.1 Thermomicrobiaceae bacterium
CCTGGCCACATCCCGCCGGAACCCTTTGAAGCCGCACTGGGTATCTTTGACTCCGGGTAGCAATACCGCCTGTACTACGTAATTGTACAGTCTGCCCATCCAGTGTCGGTGGAACGGCTCGCCCTGCCGTTCCGCGCCTACCCCTTCCCGAGAGCCAATAACGACATCCCAGGCGCCTTGCAGCAGTGGATAGGCCTCGCCGACACAGCTAATCGGGGTCGCGAGATCAGCATCAGTGAAAATCACCATCTCACCGCGCGCCGCACGCACGCCTGCGCGTACTGCCATCGCTTTTCCACCGTGAGGCAACCGCAGGTGCCGGACTGTTTGCCGCGCCGAAACGGCCTGCTCAGCGAACTCGGGCGTTCTATCGGAGCTACCGTCGTCAGCAATGATGACCTCCCAGGTTACGGGGAGGGTGTCCATAAATGCGCACACCTCTTCGATGGTGGAGGGTAGTCGTTGTTCTTCGTTATATGCCGGGATAATGAGCGATAGATCCATCAGACTCGTTCCAGCGAGCTACGCGGTGTTGGCTTCACGGTACCGACCTTGATGCGTGATCCAGGCAGGACTGCGCCGTGGGATCCCGCGGCACAATGGTTACGCGGCAGATTGTAGCAGTCGACCGCATCAATAAGTACACGGCAATTCTGGTGCCGTCCTATCCAGGAGCTGTCGATTCCGGCACGGGCCCTGCTTTCATCCTTGACGGCTGCTACAATTGCCGTCTGACAGATCGTATGTTCGCCTTTTTGATCCACCACCAACCTTCAGGACTACTCAATGGCAAGTGACCGCATCATCGTCCGTGGTGCCCGTGAGCACAACCTCAAGAACATTGACGTCGAGATACCTCGAGAGCAACTAGTGTTGCTTACCGGCCTGTCTGGCTCAGGAAAATCAAGCCTTGCATTCGACACCATCTATGCCGAGGGCCAACGCCGGTATGTCGAATCGCTCTCTGCATATGCGCGACAATTTCTCGGACTGATGGAGAAGCCCGACGTCGACCAGATCGAGGGACTCTCTCCCGCCATTTCTATCGATCAGAAGAGTGCATCCCGGAACCCGCGTTCGACCGTCGGAACGGTGACGGAGATTCACGACCATTTGCGGCTTCTCTACGCCAGGATCGGCCACCCACACTGCCCGAAGTGCGGCCGGCCGATCGCAACGCAGTCCGTACCCCAGATGACCGAACGTATCCAGAAGCTCCCGGATGGAACCCGGCTGATGATTCTCGCTCCGCTCATCCGGGATCGAAAGGGCGAGCATCAGGGTATTCTGGAAGATGTCCGCAAGTCAGGCTTTGCCCGAGTCCGGGTGAACGGTGAAGTGCATGACATTGATGACGACATCAAGCTGGGACGTTACCACCAGCACACCATCGAAGTTGTCGTTGACCGAATTGTCGTGCGGAATGATGATGAAGATGACAGCCACGCCGCACGAATCCGGCTGATCGACTCGCTGGAGACCGCGCTGAAGATGGGAAACGGCATCGCTACCGCGGCGATTGTCGACGGCGAGGAGATGCTGTTCTCCGAACATTTCGCTTGCGTCCATTGCGGATTGAGCTTCGGTGAACTGGAGCCACGCAGCTTCTCGTTCAACAGTCCTCACGGCGCCTGCCCGAAGTGTGATGGCATAGGTGTACGACGTGAGTTTGATCCGGATCTTGTGGTGCCCGACCAGGCGCTGACGCTCGCGCAAGGCGCAATCGCTCCATGGTTCAAGCCTGGACGCGACGGTACCAACTGGTACAGCGCGCTCCTGGAGGCGATGTCGGAGGAGTACGATATCCCGCTGGATGTTCCATTTCGAGATCTGACGGACAAACAGCAGAAGCTCATTCTCAACGGCACCCGGGGCAAAAAGATCAAGGTTCAGTACCGGTCGCGATCTGGGCGAAAGCGCTCTTATCCGGTCCCCTATGAAGGGGTCCTGCCTCATCTTCGACGTCGGTACTCCTCAACGTCCTCGGATTACGTGCGCAACGAGCTCGAGCAGTTCATGGCATCGCGCCCCTGCCCGTCATGCGATGGATCACGCCTTAAACCAGAAGCCCGGGCGGTCACGATCAACGGAAAGTCGATCGACCAGGTCAGTGCCGCGTCCATTGAGCACGCCTCGGTGTTCATCCAGGAGTTGAGGCGTGAGGACGAAGGTGCCCCGCTAACAGACCGTGAACGCATGATCGGTCAGCAGATCCTCAAAGAAGTCGGTGAACGTCTGCGGTTCCTGGTCGATGTCGGACTCGAATACCTGACGCTCGATCGTGGCGCAGCGTCGCTTTCCGGTGGTGAGGCCCAGCGCATCCGACTGGCGACGCAAATCGGCAGCCGCCTCATGGGAGTGCTCTACATCCTCGACGAACCGAGCATCGGGCTCCATCAGCGGGACAACGCTCGGCTCATTCAGACACTTATCTCACTGCGCGATCTTGGGAATACACTTATTGTCGTCGAACACGATGAAGAGACGATCCGGGCCTCGGATTGGGTTATCGATATTGGTCCTGGCGCCGGCGAGCATGGTGGATACGTCATCGCCGAGGGGCACGTCGAGGATATCGAGCGGGCGTCAGAATCGCTTACCGGACAATACCTCAGCGGCGCGAAATCGATTCAGATTCCGGAGAAGCGGCGAACAGAGGACCGGGGCAAACTCACAATCCGCGGGGCGCGTGAGAATAACCTCCAGAACATCGACGTCGAGATTCCGCTGGGTACATTCGTGTGCGTCACTGGCGTCTCCGGATCGGGCAAGAGCACCCTGATTACCGATACGCTGACCAGACGCCTCGCCCAGGTGCTGCATCGCGCCCGGGAACGTCCCGGTGCGCACGACCGGATCGAGGGTGTCGAGCAACTCGATAAAGTCATCGAGATCGATCAGAGCCCGATTGGACGCACACCGCGGTCAAACCCGGCAACCTACACCGGCGCGTTCACGCCGATCCGGGATCTCTACGCATCGATGCCCGAAGCCAAGATCCGCGGCTACAAGCCCGGTCGATTCTCGTTCAACGTCAAGGGGGGTCGCTGCGAGGCCTGCCAGGGTGAAGGCATCATCGCGATCGAGATGCAGTTCCTGCCCGACATCCACGTTCCCTGCGAGGTTTGCCGGGGCCGTCGGTACAACGAAGAAGCCCTTGAGATCACCTATCGAGACCGCAACATCGCAGACGTTCTGGATATGACCGTCGAAGAGGCGCTGGATTTCTTCGAAAATATCCCGTCGATCCGCAACAAAATGCAGACACTATTCGATGTCGGGCTTGGTTACATCAAGCTCGGACAGCCCGCCACGACGCTTTCCGGCGGCGAGGCACAGCGAATCAAGCTCAGCTCGGAGCTGAGTCGCCGGGCGACTGGAACGACGCTCTACATTCTCGATGAACCAACCACCGGCTTGCATTTCGCCGATATCGAAAAACTTCTCGGCGTTCTGCAGCGTCTGACCGATAATGGCAACACCATCATCGTTATCGAGCACAACCTGGACGTGATCAAGTGCGCCGACTGGCTCATAGACCTGGGACCAGAAGGTGGCAACGGCGGTGGAAAGGTCATCGCGTCAGGGACGCCTGAACACCTTGCCACTATCGAACATTCCTACACCGGGCAGTCGCTCCGCACGATACTGCCTTCACAGGTTGCCGCTGTCGCCGACTAACCATTGTCCGCCGAACGGACCGGTATCGCGGCAACGCTCTCGCCGCGATCCGGACGATTGAATCCGTGCAAGCAGGCAGAAGCCCATCCAACTGTGGTGCAGGTTTTGGAACAAGCGGCTGTACGAAGCGAGCGGCTCGACACACCGCAACTCCCACACGAGCTGTGTCATCTTGGCAATGTTCCGCAATTATTCGCCCGCAGTCTATCATCATAGCTCGCAATACCCCAACTATTGCTCAAACAAAGTTATTGACACATGCACCGTCCCCGCCTACATTAGTATCAATTGCAGGCAACGGTCAGAAGTGTGTGGCGCATCGGCGCGCGCAGGATCGGTGCACGCGGGATGCGGGACTCGGCACGTTTTTCGACAGATGCGGGAAGGAGAACACTATGCGCAGGGCTATCGCCTTGGCATTGCTGCTGCTCGTGGCCACGTTTGGCCCGGTCGCTGCAAGCGAGACCAGGGACGACGCGTACGCTGAGTGGGCAGATCAGGACTACTGCGAATACTTTGAACAGACAGGGAACTATCTCTGCTTCGGGTTCAAGGACTACTGGCACGACTACGGTGGGCTTGAGATTTTCGGCTATCCCATCACCAATGAGATGCAGGAAGACGGCACCACAGTTCAGTACTTCGAACGTGCCCGGTTCGAGTGGCACCCGGGCGCCTGGCCAGAACGGCACGACGTTCTGCAGGGGCTTCTCGGCGTCGAAGTCTCGATGCACATGGACGACCATGACGCGTTCGATTCCGTTGAAAAAGCGAAGGGGCATTGCGAGTACTTCGCGGCCACCGGACACAACGTCTGCGATGAATTCCTGAAGCGCTGGGCGATGTCCGGCGGGCTTCCGGTATTCGGCTACCCAATCTCCGAAGCCTTTGTCAACGATGAGGGCATGTTCGTTCAGTACTTCGAGCGCCAGCGCATGGAACACCAGCCTGGCGTCTGGCCGGAGCGACACGACGTCCTTCTCGGACTACTCGGAGTGGACGTCTGGGAGAACGTCAAGCCGCCCGAACCTGAGCCACAGCCCGAGTTGACCGTCGTCGCGGGCGACCTCGTTCAACCTCGTGGTGTTTTGGCATCCGACCACGGCATCTATGTT
>JBBDTL010000167.1:0-4730 GCA_040904465.1 Thermomicrobiaceae bacterium
CCCATGGACACCTTCCCTGGCTCGTCGTTCGGTACAAGGTAACGCGAAAATCACTCCTGGGCCAGTTCCAGCGAGCTGAAGGCGAGCCGGGTCCGTCCACCGCGAACAACTCTTCGGCAACGAACGCAACGGTCGCACCGATCAGGCAGAATATCACTCCGGCGCGATAGTGTACGTACACTATCGATCTGGCCTGGTGCTCGCCATTGAGGCACAGTCAACGTACTCGGCGCGCAGTCAGTGCGTATAATCCCTAAAATTCCACACAAGTGATGCGAAATCGGCTAAGGCAGGTTCGTGAACCAATTGACACGAAAGGCGACTCTTCGTTATGACAAACGGAAATGACGTCGAAACTCGAGATCCCGCCCGCCTGAACAAGATCGGAGTGTTGAATAGACGTGAGATCGAAGCGCGGATACTGGAACCGATTCTTGAATCGATGGTTGCTGAGTTTGGCGATCGCGCACGAGTGGAAGGCGTTGCCGCTCAAACTATTATCCAGATCGCCCGAGATCAGGGTGACCAGCTTGCGCGTTCCCTCGGCGGACGCTCCCTGCCGCACTTCAGGGAATCAATGAAATACTGGATTCAAGACAACGCGCTGGAAATCGACGTTCTGGAGCTCAACGAGGAACGCTTCGATTTCAATGTCACGCGGTGTCGCTACGCGGAGATGTACCGGGAACTGGGAATGGCGGACCGGGGTGCCCTGCTTTCCTGCAATCGCGATTTCGCGCTCATTGAGGGCTTTGATCCAGATACCGAGCTGACTCGAACCCAGACGATTATGCAGGGAGCAAGTCATTGCGACTTCCGATACCGGAAGAAAACCATCCCTGACGAGAATGATGCTGAAACCGGGGATTCCTAGACGAATCCCCGATCAAACCTCGTTCGTGACAGAGTTATGGCTCCACCTGGGCCATCCGCTGGAAGAGCACCGCACTGGCGACGATGCCATCTCGGAAGGCCCGCAGCGTCATGTTCTCGTTGGGGGCGTGATTGTCCTCATCGTAATTGGCATACGTCGTCCAGATCGCCGGCAGGCCCAGATCGTCGGTGAAAACATAGTTTGGCGCAGTTGCGCCCAACAGCGGCATAACAACCGGATCAACACCGTATGCCTCTTTCATACTGGCCACGGCAGCTCGCGATACCGGCAGCTCCGGCGATGTCTTGGATGGAGGCTGTCCCGCCAGCTTCGTGATCTCGGCATCAGGCGCATACATGCGAACGTGTTGCTCGATCGCTTCCAGAACCTTGTCTGGTTGCTGACCGGGTACCAGTCGGCACTCAAGGCGGACAACTGCTTCAGAAGGGATGACGGACTTCTTGCCCGCGCCGGTGTATCCCGAGTTCAATCCGGCGACGGTAAACGTCGGCTGAAACATGATCTTCTCGTAGTAGCTCATATCCGCCGGGCCATCGAACTCGGTGATTCCCAGATGCTTTTTCGTCCCGTCCTCGTCGAATGGGATATCAGCCAGCAATTGCCGCTCGAACTCGGTCGGCGGTTCAACGCCATCATAGAAACCTTCGACAGCCGATCGACCTTCCGGGGTTCTCATCGTTGAGAGTAGCTCAACCAGCTTCCAGGCCCCGTTGGGGATCGGTCCACCCCAGTTCCCTGAATGCAGATCCCGGTTTGCGCCCCGGACCTTAATTTCTGCTGCCAGCATCCCCCGCACACCGAAGAACACGACCGGACGACCGGATGGATGCATCGGGCCGTCCGCGGCAAAGAATGCGTCGGCCTTGAGCAAATCTTTGTGATCGTTGACAAACGCCCGGAGGTTCTTCGAGCCGTTCTCTTCTTCCCCTTCGATCAGGAACTTCAGCTTGATATTGGGTACCGCGTCCAGGTCGCTGAGCAGTTTGAAGGCGAGAATGCTCCCAAGGAACTGCCCCTTGTTGTCCCCGACGCCGCGAGCGTAAATCCGCTCATCCCGAATGGTCGGATCGAACGGATCAGATTGCCACTCCTCAAGCGGTTCCGGAGGCTGGACATCGTAGTGGCCATAAACCAGCAGGGTAAATGGTGCATCGTCGGGCCCGACTTCGCCGAACGCGACAGGCGATCCTTCGGTCTCCAGTATCCGGGCATCGATCCCGGCGGACTTCAGTTCCTCGACGACTAGCTGGGCGCACTCATCGACCCCGACGCCCTGAGCGCTGATCGACGGCTGCCGGATCAATCGAAATAGTGATTCCAGGTAACCGTCGAACCTGCTGTCAACTTCACTCCGTAGTGTTTCGGCCTGAATCATCAGTTCTCCCTGTTGTCCTGCGCGAGCGCGGTCTCGTCTGCCGCTGCCCGTCCCTAGTCAAGCGCGTCAAACCCATCGAAGGGTTCGGAATCAGAATAAGTACGGCGAGCCCGATCAGAATCATCATCCCTGAGAATGACTGAACGAGCCCATCTCGCTCGAAGACATTCTGTAGGCCAGGATCAAACAGGGCAAGACCGGCAATGATTGTCGACCCGTAAAACACCGCTGGAATATACCTGCGGACGGGTTCTTCAACCATCGCTCCGAGCGCCACAGCCGCCGCACCGATGAAGTAGCTGACCGCCACCATTGCCAGCACCGTCTGATTCCGATAATCATGCAACACGAACGTCATAGTAAGCACGACGATGAGTCCCGGGAGAACCCCGGTCACGATCAGCGTTCTATCTTCGGGAAACAGGAACGTAGAAAGCCAGACCACAAGCGTGACGACAATAAGGAGACCACCGCCCGTCTGCAACAAAGCCGACCACTCTGCCGGGAGCAGATTACCCGGCTCCGCAGCGACGAAATAGTTGAGCACAGCAACCGGTACCACTGTTACGAGTATCGCCAGGTCGAGGATCGTTTGTCTCCGCACCGTCTGAGTCTGAGCGCGGTCTGTTTGAACAATGATTGCAAGCAGGCCGGCAATCAGAGCGATCACGGCCAGGTACATCTGGTCACGCAAATCTTCGAACAGCACAGCCGCCACCAGGACAAGCGTGATCCCCAGCCTGATTCCGACCATGAGCCAGATCTCCGGTAGATCGCGGCGAGGAATCTCAGGCATCTTCCAGCGGCGATTTGACGGCGCAGAAATCTCGGCTCTCGGCGGTTCCCAGCGTTCCACGTCGCCACTTCCGATCAAACGTCCAGGACCGAGAACGTGCATCCGGGACTGTGCATAGCTGTTATCCTACTGCGAATCGTGCGCTCACACCCGGCGAAGCAGGTGGGATACTGATGAAATGTATCAGGATTCGCGATGTATCGAACTCAGGCAGTTAGGGAGCAGGCAAGCAGGTGAAACGTTTGGGAATCTTCGGAGGAACGTTCGACCCTGTTCACCATGGTCATCTGATCATCGCTGATGAGCTCAGGTTCCGACTAAAGCTCGACCGTGTGCTGTTCCTGCCTGCAGGTCGTCCTCCTCACAAGACTGACCGGGACATCACCGCGGATCACCACAGACTGCGAATGCTGCAAACAGCGATCGACGCTGATCCCTTCTTCGAGATCTCCCACATCGACATGGAGAACGACGAGCCTTCCTATACCGCAGAAAGTATGCTGGAACATCAGCGTCGATTCCCCGACTGCGACATCACCTTTCTCATGGGACAGGATTCGTTCCGGGATCTTCCATACTGGCATGAACCCGGACAGCTTGCCAGACTCGTCAAACTTGGTGTGGCAATGCGACCCGGCGTGGTGGTCGATGTTGAAAACATAATGCAACGAGTACCGGAAGCTCTGGGACAGGTCGAGTTCGTCGACGTACCGCTGATTCAGATCGCCTCAAGCGAAGTGCGCCGGCGGGTTCGGGAAAATGAGCCAATCCGCTACCATGTCCCGGCGTCAATCGAAAAATATATACGTGACCATGAGCTCTACGTCAGAGCCTGAAGGGCGCCTCGTGCGTTTTGACACGTTGACAGCGCGACCTTATAATTCGGCTCGCTCGCCAACCGGCGGGTATGTTTATCATGCGTGGCGCCCTGGACGATCTTCAAATGCGCCCGCGGGTTCGCGAGGAGCTACCCACCGTTGCTTGACCGCCCAGGCATTACGCTAACCATCATCGCGCTGATCACACTGCTGGCAGCCTGGCTAAACATGCCCAGCGATGTCGCCGATCCATTTGGCTGGAAAGACGATGTCTACTTCCACCAGGGACTCGACTTGCAGGGTGGGCTACAGGTCGTTATGGAAGCCCGTCCTCCCGAAGGCCAGGAAATTACCGACGAAGTAATGAGTGGAACACGTGACACTGTCGAACGCCGCGTCAGCGGCATGGGCGTCAGTGAACCCCTGATTCAAACCCGTGGTGATGATCAAATCATCGTCGAATTGCCGGGAGTCGGCGATCCCGAGACTGCCGTCCAGGTGATTGCCCAGACTGCACTTCTCGAGATCATAGACCCCAACGGTGAAATGCTTCCCGAAGGGACAATCGTAAACACTACTGCGGGCCTCGCTGAAGAGCACATCATCGACACCGAACAAGAAGGAAACGAGACTGCCAACATCCCCGACGAAGATGACCCGGTGTACGAGACTATTATTACCGGTGCCGATCTGACCGACGCCTCTCCTCAGCAGTCGGAACTCGGCGGACTCGTCGTTGGATTCGAGCTTGACTCAGAAGCCGCCGATACGTTCTACGAATTCACGAGCAACAACCTCGGACAGCCGATGTCTGTTGTCCTGGATAAAGAGGTGATCTCCACCGCG
>JBBDTL010000168.1:0-4685 GCA_040904465.1 Thermomicrobiaceae bacterium
TTGGTACTCACTGAGCGCCGTCTTCTTGGCTCGACCACCTTCGGTGAACCAGACGACAAATGCATCATCGCGGAACTCATCGACCGGGATAATCGACGCCAGTTCCTCATCCTGCTTCAGACCGAACAGGCGTCCAGCAGACTCACCGGAGGACGCTCGCGTACCTACGGAGATCTCATGACCCCGCGCCAGATAGACGCGACCGCCTCTGGTCAGCGCCAGAAGGTAGTCAGTGGTGCTGGCGGGAACCAGTCCTCGCAACGCGTCTTCGCGACGGGCATTCTTGCTCCCTTCGCGTAACCGTTTGAAGGCGTTATCAGGCACCGCTTTGATCCGGTCGATCTCCGACATCAGGATCAAAATCGACTGCTCCTCGACCAGATTCTCGAGCGGCAGCACTTCGCCAGCATTATCAGTCAGGTCGATCGTTGTTCGGCGGGCATCACCATGCTTTTCGATAATCTCTGAAAGCTCGCTCTTCAGCAGTGCCACCTTCTTCGCCTCGCTGGCAAGCAGATCTTCCAGGTAGGCAATCCGGGAAGTGAGCTCGATCTTCTCTTCGTCGTACTTGTTAGCATCAAGACGCGTTACCTGCGCCAGCGTCATATTGGCGATGACGTCCGCCTGAATGTCGCTCAAATCATATTTCGTCTTGATCTCTTCTTTTGCGACGTTCCGATCCCGGGCGGCCTGGAAGATCTTGACGATCTCGTCGGCATTCGCCGCGCCGATGATCAACCCTTCGACAACATGAAGCCGTTCCTGTGCTTTGCGGAGCTGGTACTCGGAACGGCGGGTAATGACGTCGATCTGATGCCGGTTCCAGTAGTTCAGCAGATCGATCACACCGGTCTGCCGTGGCTGGCGGGCCGGATGACCGGGATCACCGAACAGGTAGACCATGTTCACGGTTATCGCGGTCTCAAGGTCGCTAAACCGGTAGAGCTTGTTGAGGACGATCTCCGGAGTGGCGCCTCGTTCCAGCTCGACGACGACCCTGGTACCCTTTTCCTCGTCAGACTCATTGCGGATGTCGGTGACACCCGCTACTTTGCCGTCGTTCACCGCGTTGATCATCGACTTCACCAGCCGGGAACGAGAAACCGGCGGCACCTCGGTAATCACCAGGTTCTTCTGCCGGAGCTCTTCTTCGAGCCGGACTTCTCCCCTGATGACAATTCGCCCTTTACCAGTCTCGAAATACGAGCGGATACCATCAATGCCGATAACCCGGCCACCGCTCGGGAAATCGGGTCCCTTCAAAATTTTCATCAGAGAATCGATATCCATCTCGGGGTCGTCGAGCAGGGCGATCGCCGCATGAGCAGCCTCATTGAGATTGTGCGGAGGGATTTCGGTAGAGAGACCGACCGCGATACCGGATGCCGGGTTGCAGATTGGCGGGATTCGAGCAGGAACATAGGTCGGCTCCAGCACCTTCGGATCCTGCAAATAGGTCTGATGGAATTCGACGGTCTCCTGCTCGATATCCTGTAGCAGCAGCTCGCCCACGGGTGAGAGCCGCATCTCGGTATATCGGTAGGCGGCCGCTGTGTCGCCATCGATGGAGCCGAAGTTTCCCTGACCCTCGATCAACGGGTAGCGCATCGAAAACGCCTGCGCCAGCCGCACAGCGGCATCGTAGACGGCAGAATCGCCGTGCGGGTGATAGTGCTTGAGCACATCGCCGACGATTGACGCGCTCTTGACCGTCGTGCGGTTCGCCCGGTAGCCGTTGTCGAACATGCAGTAGAGAATCCGGCGCTGGACCGGCTTCAGGCCGTCCCGGGCATCGGGCAGCGCCCGGCTGGTTACGACCGCCAGTGCGTATTGGGTAAATGCGTCCTCGAACAGGCTGGAGAAATCCTCCTGCTCGAATCCATCGTTGTGTCCGTTGGCTCGCGTAGTGGTCGTCGACATTGCTCTGTCCTACACATCCAGCTCAGTGTATTTGCGGGCCCGTTGCGCCAGGAATGTCCGGCGGCCTTCCGCGTTGGTGTCTTCCATCAGCTCCTGCACCATCCGGTCGGCAATGATCGCGTCTTCGATCGTCACCTGCTTGAGACGTCGCTTCTCCGGGTCCATCGTGGTCTCACGCAGCTCGCGGGGATTCATCTCGCCCAGGCCCTTATATCGCTTGACTTCGTAGCTATCGTTCTTCCGGTTCTTCAACCAGGTGCGGAGCGACTCATCATCACGCAACCAGGTCGACTTGCCGTTCGTCTTGACGGAGTACAGCGGCGGTACCGCCATATAGACGTGACCGCCATCGATCAGCTCCTGCAATTCCTGGTGAAAGAGCGTCAGCAACAGCGCCTGAATATGCATGCCGTCCACATCGGCGTCCGTCATGATGATGATCTTGTGAAACCGCAGGCGGGAAATATCGAATGCCTGGCGTGATCCAGTGCCGATCACCTGGAGCAACGTGCGGATCTCTTCGTTTTTGGCGATGCGCTCAATGTTCGCACGAGCGACGTTCAACGGTTTACCACGCAACTTCAGCACTGCCTGAAAATCGGAGTACCGTCCCTGACTGGCCGACCCCCCGGCACTATCCCCCTCAACGATGTAGAGTTCCGAGCGTTCCGGGTCTTTCGAGTTGCAGGGGATGAACTTGTCCGAAATGCCGGCGTCCATCAGAGAGCCGTTGCGCTTGCCTTTGCCAGTCATCACCAGCCGGGCGGCAGCCTTGGCGGCGTCACGGGCTTTACGACGCTGCTCGAGCGTTCGGACCCATTCTTTCACGGCTGGTTCGTTGGCGTTGCACCACTTCGTCAGGGTGTCATTCACCACCGATCGGACGATGCTATCCAGTCCTGGATTCGTCAGGCGATTCTTGGTCTGTCCCTCGAACTGTGGATTCGGCAACTTCACCGAGATCACCGCGACCAGGCCCTGACGGATCAGTTCTCCGTCGAACTCGCGCTTCTTGGTAATCCCGGTCTTGACCGCCTGATCGTTGAGCACCTTGGTCAACGCAGCCTGGAAGCCACTTTCGTGGGTGCCACCCTCGATCGTTCGAACACCGTTCGCAAAGGAGACAATACGGGTGCGTTCGCCCTTGTTCGGCTGGATCGCCACCTCGATCAGCGCGTCATCCCGAGTTTCCGAAGTGCTCACCGGGTTCTTGAAGACCGGCACGCTGTCACGATCCCGCGGTCGAAGCTCTTCGATATAGTCCGGCAGGCCGTTCTTCGAGAGAAACATCTGCTGGACCATCTCACCGGCATCATCATCCCAGAGTGAGAGGTGGAAGGAGATGCCGCTATTCAGAAACGCCGCCGCTCGCAAGCGACTCTCGATAATCTCCTGCTGATAGCCGACCGTCTCGGTGAAGATCTCCGGATCATACTTCCAGCGAAACTGGGTCCCCGTCTTTTTCTTGCTGCATTTGGAGATCACATGTTTGCTGGGGATGCCCTTCTTAAAGGTCTGGAAGAACTCCTGGCCATCGCGCCAGATCGTCAGCTCAAGCTGTTCCGAGAGCGCGTTGATCACCGTCGCGCCGACACCATGAAGCCCACCAGCAGTCTTGTAGGCGCCCTGATCAAACTTCCCGCCAGAGTGGGGAACCGTCAGGATCACGGTCGCCGCCGGGATCTTCTTGCCATTGATGGTCTTGGGGTCAAAGGGGATGCCCCGCGCCTCATCTCGTACGGTCACCCAGCCCTGGGGATCGATCTCCACCCAGACATTCTCGCCATAGCCGGCAATCGCCTCGTCCGTGGCATTGTCGACCGCCTCCCAGATGAGATGATGCAGCCCCGTCGAACCGGTTGAGCCGATGTACATCCCCGGCCGGGTGCGGATCGCTTCAATGCCTTCAAGAACGCGGATATCCGCACTTGTATAGGTTCGTGTTTCAGTCGCCACCGTCATTAATACTCCGTGCTCAATCGCAGATGGATTTCTGCCTCAGAGGCAATAGCGGGAAAGTGAATCTCCCAAACCTGTCATTCTACGCGCTTGAACGGGCAGTGCAACAATGAATTCCGAAAGACTTTCGTAGAACAGGTGTTCTCTCGTTGGCGGAATTATACGCTCTTTCGTGCCTGAGTGTCAACACGCGTATGCATACGTACGCAGAAGAAAGCTACCTGACGATATCCCCCGTCGGCCGGCTAACTATCGATTACATGTGTTGCTAGTTAGTGTCAAAACTCTCGCGAAGCTCGGGAATGACGTTCTCGGCAATGTTCCGGATGGTCTGGTTCACCGGGCCGGTCGGGATCCGGTACAGGAAGCTTCGCACTCCCGCCTTGTAGTAATCCTCGACGTGCTGGCGGAAGGCGTCTTCACTCTCTAACCCCGTGTTGCTCGTATACGTCCGGCGAATTTCGGAGGGGTCACGGCCGATTTCGCGACAATGTTCATCCAGTCGAGCTGAATGTTCCGCGTACTCCTCCGGACTGCCGTTTCCATCCCACTGGTCGGCGTACTGGGCGATGTAACGCATCATGCGCTTGCCCCGCGAACCGACAAGGATCGGAATGTGGCCATTCACAGGCTTCGGTTCGAACGGCGCCTCGACCAGAGAATAGTGCTCACCATGGAATGTCGTGCGCTCCTGGGTCTCCAGAAGGCGAAACATCTCCATCGCCTCAGCGAAACGGTCGACACGAACCTTCGGAGGCGGAAACTCGATGCCATACGCCTCGTGTTCGCGCTCGTTCCAGGCCGCA
>JBBDTL010000169.1:0-4625 GCA_040904465.1 Thermomicrobiaceae bacterium
CGAGCACCCGAATCGGGTTACGACTATCCGGCCTGGTGCCGGAACGCGATGGGCGGCGTGCCGGCTCTGATGGACCCGGGGATGTTCGTGGCGGGGAAGACGATCGCCGGCACTGTGCTGGATCTGCTGACCAATAAGAATGAGTTGAAGAAGTGTCAGGATGAATTCAGCGAGCGTACCGGCGGTGGTGTCGGCGGTTCGAACTGGGTTGGGCCGTTGCTCGGGAGTGACTTCGTGCCGCCGGTAGATCTCCGCTGGCCGGAATACGTCCAGACTGTGCGTGGAGAAGAGTGGTGGATTCCGGAGCCGGATTCGAGGGTGGGGATGGGGGAGAAGATTTCGTAGCCCTCAGCCCTCAGCCCCTGACCCCTCTCCAGTTCCTTCCTCCGTCAGGACAGGACTGAGAGAAGGTTTCATAGCCCTCATCCCCAACCCTTCTCCCAATATTGGGAGAAGGGGGTTCCACGGTGAGAATCATCTTTGATTTCGCCCCTCTCCCGGTATCGGGAGAGGGGATGGGGGTGAGGGCTGCTAATCTTCGACGATCATCACGGTGACCATGCCGAACATGCCATGGCTGCCTTCGGCGTGGGGCAGGACGTGGCAGTGGAATGCCCAGGTGCCGGGTGCGTCAGCTTCGACGATAACTTCGCAGCGATCACCGGGAGCGATGTCGACGTTGTCGCACTTATACGGCTGCGGTAACAGGTAGCCATCTTTGGCAATCACCTCCTGAGCCATCCCGTGCAGGTGCATCGGATGATGCATGGAGCCGACATTGATGTACCGGATCAGCACCCGTTCGCCGAGCTTCGCGGTCAGCGGTGACGTTGCCGGGAACCCCTTGCCGTTGATCGTGTAGCCGAGCTTCCCGTCGTTGAGCAGGATCGTGTATTCCTTGTCGAACGCCGGGCGACTCTCCGGATCTTTCGGCTCGATGATGAACGCACCGACCTGCCCGCGACTCGATTGCTCGGACGCGTTGTAGTGCGAGTGATACATGTGCGTGCCGACGGTCTTGGCGTCGAACTCGTAAGTAAACGTTTCGCCCGGCTTGATCGGCGGCTGGGTGATGAACGGCACGCCGTCCTGTGAGTTCGGCAGCTTCATCCCGTGCCAGTGGATCGCGGTGCTCTCATCCATGTCGTTGTAGACATTGATCCGGACTGTGTCGCCTTCAGTGACGCGGATTTCGGGACCAGGGACCATTCCGTTGTAGGTCCAGGCTTCTTCTACACGGCCCGGCTCAACTTCCCATTCACCCTTTTCGCAGGTGATCTCGAAGACCTTGACGTCGCCATCCATCTCGTATTCAAGTGGCAGCCCGCCAGTACCTTCGGTCTCAGCCGGGAACGAGAGTACGCCGGCTTCATGTTCCCGGTCCATCTCCTCGAAATCGACGACGTCCTCATCGTTTTCGTCTTCATCGGACGAATTTTCGCTGGCGTGCGAGGCGCCATCCTGGTTGTCGCTTTCGACGGCCTCACCGCTGCTGAACAGCCGGCCGGAGCCGGTTGACTGGTACAGACCAAATCCAGCGCCACCGATCCCGAGCGCCCCCACCGCGCCAACGAACCGCCGCCGAGACATTTCCTTCTTTACCGTTGCCATAACCGTCACCATCCTCAAGCTCGTTCGACATCGTATTCAGGCCAGGTACCGGGAGGTGTTTACCTCGCGTTTCCCGACATGGATGAGCATAGGATCTGGTCAATTCCGGCAACAGCGCCTGCCGGGTAGTCTCTCCCTATCCGAAGGGGTGGGAGGAGCAGCTGAGTAGGGGAAGTCAGACTCCATGACCGGTGAAGTTGATCGCCGACGGTCACTCACATTTGCGGTTGAATCTAGTACATCTGGCCCGTACCGTTTGGGCTGGCGGCATAACTACAATTAGGCTAGACTCGACTTACTGCACACGCGAACGTGAACGAACTGTAAATTGTTCAACCAAGCAGCTCGAATCTGAGGAATCGCCGCGGAAATAATGCGCGGACGGTGCGTTCCACCGTATCGATTTGAGCAGCGCCTCGCCACGCCGCGTTATGTGTGAGTCGCAATCGCGAGATCACCGGTCTGGTGATGGCGGGTGAGCTTCCATCTCCGACGCTCGAGAAGAGGCATTTGATGTCAGCGTTCAGGCTCGTTCTGATAGACACAAATACGCTTGACCGGGCGTTGATCCGATCATACCTGAGTCTGCGGTATGAAAGTGACTTGCAGATAGTTCACATCGGGACCAGTCAGGAACTGGAATCGTTCCTGAAGTCCGGCGAGCCGGCGAATGCGGTCGTGCTTGGTGTGCTGCCAGAGAACATGTTGGTGCAATCGGCGGTGACGCGGCTTGCCGCTGAACTGCCGCATGCGATGCTCATCCTGGTTGTCGGCCGATATCCAGACGCTGCAACAACCGCCGGAGTCGATCCCAATCGCGTCGCGCTGCTTCCGGCTCAACAGCTCGCACGGTTGCCATACATGCTCTCTGAGTGGGAAGAACGGAAGGATCGGGAACAGCGAATGCTGAGTGAGACTCAGCAAATCCCCGGAGCGAGTGATGACCTTTACTCGGCGATTTCGAGCCTGACATCAGATTACGTCTACATCACCGAAGTGCAACCGGATCTTTCATTCAAGGTCGTCTATCGCAGTGATGCGCTCTGTGAGATGATCGGTTACTCGCACGAGGAGATCAATGCGACAGGTATTGAGGTTCTGGTTCATCCAGATGATCGCGATTTTTTCGTATCCCGGCGAGATGATCTTTTTCGTGGCGACCCCCGGATCGATGAATTCCGGATGCTGACCCGAGACGGCTCGGAACTCTGGATTCGGGAATACGCCAGGCCGATCACCCGGGATGGTGCCAGCGTTCCAGCGATGATCGTCGGCGCGGCGCAGGACATCACCAATGAGAAGCTCCTGCAGTCCCGGCTCGCGGTGCAGGCATCGATCCTGGAGATGATCGCCAGAGGTGAGCCGACACATGTGGTGCTCGCAGCACTGAATTCGGTGATCGAAGAGCAAATCCCCGGTGCGCACTGTTCAGTTCAGAAGGTGGATGAGGCGACCTGCACCCTGTATCCCGATGTCGCCACAAGCCTTCCGCCCGAGTTCCTGGACGCTATCTGGACGGTTCCGATCAGCCCGGAACACGGTGCCTGTGGCAGCGCCGCATTCTATGGCGCGATGGCGATCTCGGTTGATGCTTTCGACGATTCCAGATTTGACCGCTACCAGGATGTGCTGTCGTACTTCGGTCTCCGGGCGGTCTGGTCTGCACCTATCTTCAATTTCGATGGGAACGTGTCCGGCACGTTCGCTCTCTATTTCCGGTCGGTTCGGGAACCGCGTGACCATGAGATCGCGCTGCTCGGGTCCGCGGCGCAAATTGCCGGAATTGCGATGGATGTCGATGTTCGGGAGACCGAACGCCATCTGGCGCAGATGTACTATCAGACCCTGGTGGAACAGACTCCCGCGATTACATTCATGTCGAATCCTGGCGACCCGTGTGACATTACCTATCTCAGCCCGCAGTTCAGCAAATTCTCCGACGTGCCTGCCGCGGAGATCATGCGAAATCCCGAGCGAGTTCGAGGGTTCATTCATCAGGATGACCGGACTGGCTTCGATGATACCGTGAAGCATTCGCGCGCTACCGGCGAACCCCTTCACATCGATTTCCGGATCCGGCGTCTCAACGGGACGATTTCGTGGCTCGAAGCACGCGTATCGTTGCTGCGGAACCATCAAGGGATGCCGATGCACTGGCTCGGCGTATTGCTTGATGTCACCGATCGCAACGAGGCGATCCAGAAGATGGTGGATAGCGAGCGGCGCTATCGCTCGCTGTTTGATGACAATCTCAACTCGATCGTGATGTATGACTACGAAGGCCGGGTAATCGATCTCAACCCGGCGACCGAGCGAATGTCCGGATATTCGGCAGAAGAACTCCTTGGCAAGGCGCTGCTGTGGATGATTGACCCGGAGGATCGCTCGTGGGCCGAGCGGAACTTCCTTCAGACGAGAGCCGGCATCTCCTCCCAGTTTACGACCTCGATTGTGAACAAGACTGGCGAGCGTGTGGAGCTCAGTGTCAGTCAGAGCCCGGTTATCGTAGATGGGGAAATCATCGGGGTTTCGAGTATCTCGGAAGACATTACGGAGCGCCACCGGCTGGAGAACCAGCTCCTGCGCCAGGCGTACCATGATTCGCTGACCGATCTTCCAAACCGGGTTCACTTTGACCTCACCTTGACCGCCGCGATAAACGGGCTGGACCGTTCCTGCGAACTGGCGATCCTCTTCATTGATCTCAACAACTTCAAAGTAATCAACGATAGTCTGGGGCACGACGTGGGGGACAGATTCCTCTCCACCATCGGGAGACTGTTGCGAGAGGTTGTTCCCGAGAGTGCCAACGTGGCGCGTTTTGGAGGCGATGAGTTCACGGTGCTGTTGCCCTGCGAAGAAGACGGAGTCGGCGCCGCCACCGCGGTTGCCGAACGCATCATGACCGAGCTCGCGACCCCGGTAAACGTTGATGGCTATGCGCTCGGCTCCAATGTCAGCATTGGAATCGCTCACATGATGCATGAGACGCCATGTGAGCCGAGAGAGCTTGT
>JBBDTL010000170.1:0-4619 GCA_040904465.1 Thermomicrobiaceae bacterium
AGATCTTGCTGGAGTCCGGATCACTACTCTCAAACGGTCCCACCCCGCTGAGTTGCCGCATCCGGTAGACACCATCTTCGGTGTTCTGGATCTCCACCGTTGCCGACGACCAACGCTCGTTCGAGTTTTCGGCCAGACGCCAGCGACCGAGATGGTGCGAACACGCCGCCACACCGGGACGCAGGCCCTCGGTCACCCAGGCGCGATCGACGAAGTAGCCGATTTCGGTCTGGACCCGTACCAGATCACCGGTCTCGACACCGATCCGCCTCGCGTCGGACGGATGCAGCCAGAGCGGATTGGAATGACTGATCTCGTTCAGCCATTTGGAGTTGTTCGAGCGAGTGTGAATCAGTGTCGGAATCCGATAATTCGGCAACAGCGTCATCTCGCCCTCGCCGCGATCGAGATTCGCCAGCGCGACGTGTGAGTGCATATAAGACGGAATCGCGTGCTCCGGCCAGCCCCAGTCGTAGAGCGTGCGGGAGAAGAACTCCAGCTTGCCGGACGGCGTCGGGAAGCCTTTACAAGGCACACCATCGACAACGACTCCAACAGCCCGGCCATCTGGACCAGGTGGATTACCGGGAACCGGAGTGATCTCCGGACTGGGTGGCTTCGGCGACGGGCTCATCACAACGTTGTTCGATTCGATCCGACTGTTATCCAGATCAGCCTCGGAAACGGGATCGTCATACTGCTTGAACGGCTGTTTTGTGATCTCGTAGGCACCGTACTTCCGCATGTACTCCAGCGGAGTCAGACCCTCGGCCGCGGCGTCCTCCGGCAAACCGGGAATCGAGTTCTCGAACATCCACTGGTAATACTCATCGACGGTGACTTTCTCGCCCGGGCGATAGGGTGACTCGTACAGCTCCTTGATACCGAGCGAGCCATCCGGGTCGATTCGCCAGGAAAGCTCGATCCAGAACTCATTTTCCTCCCAGACTTCGCCTGGGTTCGCCTGGTGGGTGTACTCGACCTTCTCGCCCATGCGCTCCATCGCCACCCGGACGACCGGCTGCCGAAAACCGACCCACTTTGCGGCGTGCGTTTCGTAGGAATGAGTATCGTGACGCTCTGCGCCGAGTCCCATCGGCAAGACATAGTCAGCAAACCAGGCGGTCTCGCTCCAGGTGGGCGACATGGCCGCATGCAACTCAACTTTCGACTCGTCCTTGAGCACATCCATCCAGGCGAACCCATCGGGGTTCGTCCAGACCGGGTTATAAACTCGGGTGAAGTAGGCCGCGACTTTACCCCGCCCCTCTTTAAGAAAGTAGGGCAGCAAGAATGACATCTCATGGTGGGTCAGTGGGTACTCCAGCGGCCAGGTCAGCTCGTTCCAGACGTTCTGCTTGGCTGGCTCCTTGAATGGCTTGGGAACGAATTTGTCCCAGACGTTCGGGGCTGTCCCGCCCTCGGTACCAATCGATCCTGTAAGCACGTTGAGGAAAAACAGTGCCCGCGGCACCGTCCAGCCTCCGAGATGCCCCGCCGCGGCCGCCCGCCAGTTATGCGTCGACAGCGCAGAACCGGCTGCCCCGACTTGCCGGGCGATCTCGATAATCTGAGCCGCCGGGAGTCCACTCTCCTGCTCGGCATACTCCGGCGTGTATTCTCCGTAGATCTCTTTCAGAATCTCGATGAACCGCTCGAACGTCGCCGGTTCACCGGGGTGGACCACCTGCATGAACTCATCCCAGTTCGTCCAGCGCCGGACGAACTCCCGGTCAAACAGGTCTTCCTGAATCAGGATGTTGGCCATTGCCAGAAGCAAGGCAGCCTCGGAACCGGGCCAGGCCGGCAACCAGTGGTCGGCCATCGACGCGGTATTGGAAAGGCGCGGATCGATCACCGCGATCTTGGCGCCCTTGCGCTGCGCTTCGATGATCCGCTGGGCATGCGGATTGAAGTAGTGTCCACTCTCCAGATGTGCGCTTATCAGCAGAATGAAGCGGGCGTTGGTGTAGTCAGGCGATGGACGATCGATCCCCATCCAGAAGGCATAGCCGGTGCGCCCGCCGGATGAGCAGATGTTCGTGTGCGAGTTATGTCCATCTACGCCCCAGGACTGCAGCACTCGCTCCATGAAGCCATCTTCACCGGGGCGGCCGACATGGTACATCACCTCGTTGTGGCTCTCTTCCTTAATCGCGTTGCGGATTTTCTCTGCGAAGGTATCCAGCACCTCGTCCCAGGTTGTCCGTTCCCACTGACCTGACCCACGCGGCCCTGAACGCTTCATCGGATAGAGCACCCGCTCCGGATCTTCCATCTGATTCTTGGTCGCCGGCCCTTTGGCGCAGTTTCGCCCGCGAGAACCGGGATGGAACGGATTCCCTTCCAGTTTCTGGACCTGCATCGTCTTCTTGTCGACGTAGGCCAACAGACCGCATGCGGATTCACAGTTGAAGCAAACTGTGGGCACCAGCGTATAGTTGCGCTCCACCTTTCGGGGCCAGGATGTCGGATCGAACTCTGTCCAGTCGTCCCACTGGTCGGCCGGCGGAAACGATGACAGCCCGCTGGTGCGATTCGGGGTAAAGGGCTCCTGTACCTCACGCGAACCGCGGGTCTGCTGATCAGGTGTGTTTTCGGTGCGTTTCGGATCGGTGATGGTCATCGGTGAATACCCTCATGCCATTGTAGGGGTGCCTGCCCCCGTAATCCCGTTGTCGATCTGTTCTCAGTGGTCGGGCAGGGACGCCCGACCCTACACGATTTCCTGGATCGGTGATGATCACCGGTTCTAACTCAGCGGTACGTCCTGCCCGGCACTTACCCATATCCGCTCGTATGCCAGCAACCCGGCCAGCGCAGTGATTGAAGCAAGCCAGGCGAAAAGCGTCAGCTGCCCGGTCGTCAATGCCAGCAACACGAACAGCAGCGGCAGTATCGTTCCGACGACGCCAACCATGCCGTAGAGCAACATCGAATACGGCCCATCGGTAATGAGATGTACCGTCTTGCGAACGTGCGCGTTGACGTGCGGCATGCTGAACTCGGTGGCGATCAGTCCGACTGAGGTCACCACGCCGGCAGCCAGAATCCAGGTAAGAATGCGCAGGTCGTCCTGTGGCAGGTCCATCACCGAACCGGTAATGATCAGTGCCGCAGCGCCCGCAGTCACTGACTGAGCGACCAGGTGCGGCAAAACGGTCGGGCTTTGCCAGTAGTTGCGTCCTTTGGCCTGACCGAACAGGAACGCCGTATATCCCGCAGCGGCTACTGCGGCAAAGATCGAGACGACCATCAGAATATTCTGGATCGGGCCCATGCCGAGCGCCGCCGAGGCGAGCCAGAGAAAGGCCACGACACCAAAGCCGGTCAAGACCCAGCCGCCGAGCACCAGCCAGGAGCTCGGGTTGGGCTTGACCAGGAGATACCAGAACCGCTCCGGCCGTTTCAGGTCCGTGATCAGCAGCAATGTCGTAATGATAATGAAGAGCATCCCGATCACCGGCGCGGCGTAGTTGAAGGTGTCGTTCTCCGGCGACCATCCCATCAGCAACAGTATCGCTGCGACGAGAACTGCGCCAGCTCCGATCGATTTGGTCCAGAGGTAGCTGGCCACCTTCCAGCCCCACGGCTTCGGATGGTGGACGTCGTAGACGATCTCCGAGTCGGTCGGCCCAACAAACTGCTGATCCGCTGTTACCGCTTGCTGCGGTCGCCCATCTGCGCGAACTTCACCCCACAGATACGCTTGCCGGCGGGTGAGCGCTTCAGGAGTCAGACTTGCCTCGTCCGCTCCTACGTAGAAGACCTTCGGCTTGGTCCCTTCTTCCGGCTTGCGAACACTAACCTGCTCCCGGGAGATGATCTCGTTGATCTCGCTCAGCGGATCGTCAATATCACCCGCGATAATCGCCTTTTCGGGACAGACAACGACGCAGGCCGGCAGCAGGTTCTGATCGACACGATGCGCGCAGAAATTGCACTTGGCGGCAGTGTTCTGGTGCGGGTCGATGTAGAGCGCGTCATAGGGGCAGGCCTGCATACATGACTTGCAGCCAATGCAGAGATCTGGATCGAAATCAACGATCCCGTCGTCCCGTTTGAAGAGCGCTTTCGTCGGGCAGATCGTGATACACGGAGCGTCTTCGCAGTGATTGCAGCGCAGTACCGAGAAGAATCGGCGAGAGTTCGGGAACTCACCCTTTTCAATGTACTTCACCCAGGTCCTGAAGACGCCGAGCGGTACTTCATTCTCGGACTTGCACGCGGTGGTGCAGGCGTGGCAACCAATGCACTTGCGCTGGTCAATCGCGAAGCCGTATCTCATAAGCAGGGTATCCCGTCTCGACCTGATTCTATGGTTCAGCGCGTCGCGCTTCTGGCATGAAGACGCTAGCAGACCCGACCGTCGCTGTCCACACTTATCCTCCGGCTATTGAACACGAAACCGCCCCCGGAACTTGCCGGGGGCGGCTCAAGCTCAGATTCTCGACTGAACCAGGACTTCCTAGTAGTCGATACGCACGGTCTCCGCCATAGGAGTTACCGACAGATGGTTCACGTAGAACTCACCATCAGCACCGATCGCCAGTCCGGTTGCGAAGTAGATTCCCGGAATCATCAGATCATTCACCGTACCATCTTCATCGACATGAGAG
>JBBDTL010000171.1:0-4569 GCA_040904465.1 Thermomicrobiaceae bacterium
AAAGTTGCAATTGCCCTCCAAACTTGATTCTTCCCTACGTCGGGCAACCGGTCCTTCACTGCTTCAGCGACTTCTGTAGCTGACAGCGGGTATCTTTCAGTTAGGTCAGTGGGTACTCTAACTTGGTTGACGGGTATTACTTCCCCGACCAGTTTCAACGTGGGAGCTCCTTCTCGCTCACTAAACTCTCCCTCACGAATGAATTTCAAATCTTGAATCAACTGTTCGTCCAAGACGAGCAAACGATCGTCGTTCCTTTCAATGACTCCACGATTTGTATCAAGGATCTCGGCATGCTGTGGACCAGCCTGTGCGATCTTACTCATGAGATCGACCCAACGCTGGTTAACTCTCTCAACTCTACTTTCGATTAACTCCTGGAGTTCCGCGTGCAGAATTCTCTGAGTGCGTCCTCCATATCGGAAATAGATCTCGCCATTCCTAATTTGCCCTGATTTGCCTTCATTTCGCTTTGCGATGACCGGCTTCATACTCGCTTCAAAAACCTGGAAGACCCCATAACACTCGCCAGATATCTCAAATAGTGCTTGTGTCCAACGGATAGATGACGAGAAGATGTCAAGAAGATATCCGTCGATCTTTTCTGGATCTATACGTTCAAATTGCTCAATCGATGATTCGCTGAGGCCAACCGGTCGGCGAGGTTTGTCTGTAACCCCAAAAACTAGCAACCCACCCCGGTTATTTGCAAATGCGGCGAAGTCACGGAAGTAATCCGCAAGGGCGGCTAAACTAAACTGTTCCTTGAACTCTAGGGTTCGACCCTCTCGGTGAAACATCCGCCCATTGTTGATTCTAATGAACTCTTCAAATTCAGCCTGACTGATCATTGGGCGACAACCTCTTGGAGAAAACAGTAATCGTCATAGGGTTTAGCATTGGGAAAAGGTCCCAGTGAACGGCTCTTGGCTCAAACCGAGAAAATGTCACTATGGCGCGGCAATTATGACACGAAAGTCGGGGCTACCTAAAGGTAGCCCCGATCAATGATCTCAGTTTTCGTTTGAGGGCTAGTCCGCTGCGGCGGGAAACAGTTGCTCGCTATCAATTACCGAATCCGGTCCTGGCAGCGAAGGCGGCAGGGAGACGACATACGCGTCGTGGACGTCTTCCATCTCCATGATCTCCTGCATCGTCCGGTCAGCAATCGGCTCATCGACGTTGAGCACCATGATCGCTTCACCGCGCGGCTGGTGACGGCCGACCTGCATACCGGCGATATTGATTCCGTGGGTGCCGAGCAAGGTGCCGATCCGCCCGACGATTCCGGGCCGGTCGATATGATGCGTAATGAGCACATCGCCGGCCAGCGGCCGCTCCAGCGTGAACCGGTCGACTTCCAGAATGCCGGCATCCCGGCGGTCCCAGCGAACGGTCACCCGATGAGGATCATCGCCATTGACCTCGAACGTGAACTCGGGAACCCGGTCCGGATCAGCATCGGCCACGAACGTCTGGATCTCCATATCGAGTTCGTCGGCGACGAGTCGTGCGTTCACGGAGGTCACCCGGCGGTCAGTCCAGCGCTCCAGCGCTTCCGCCAGGCCGGCTACGGCGACATGCTCCACAACTTCCCGCGGCACCACGCCGTTGACCGTGACCTTGATCTCGTCCGGTCGTTCAGACCGCAACACGGCCAGCAAGTGACCAGCAGCGCCGGCGACATGCGTCAGACGCTGCAGCTCTGTGGCGTTCATCGTTGCCGGTGGCAGGTTGACCGCGTTCGGCACGGCCTGCCCCGCCAGCGCGGAGAGAACGGTGCTCCCGATCATCTCGCCGACCTTGGCCAGCGCTTCACCACTTGAACCGCCGATATGCGGCGTCAACACGACATTCGGCAGCCCGAACAGCGGGCTCTCGTGCGCCGGCTCGCTCGGATAGACATCAACTCCTGCCGCGGCGAGATGGCCGGATTTCAGTGCGTCGGCCAGGGCATCGGCATCGACGATCTCACCCCGGGCGCAGTTGAGGACGATCGCCCCCTGCTGGACACGCGTCAGCGCCTCCCGGTCGAGCATCTGGTTGGTCTCGGCCGTCGCTGGGACGTGGAAGGTAATGATATCGGAGCGCTCGAGCAGTTCATCGTAGCTAACCGGCTCGCAGTGATGCTCCTTGAAGCGATCTCTCGAGATGTATGGGTCGTGGGCGATCAGGTTGACATCGAACCCACGCAGGCGGCGCGCAAGCACCCCGCCAACCCGGCCAAGCCCGACGATTCCGATCGTCTTCCCATTGATATCGAATGGCTTGAATCGCTTGCGCTCCCAGCGACCGGCGTGAACCGCCTCATTGGCAGCTGGAATCGACCTCGAAAGGGCAAGCAACAGCCCCAATGTGTGCTCCCCGGCGGAGATTGCGTTGGCGCCCGGCGCATTCAGCACCAGGACACCGGCCTCGGTGGCGGCATCAACGTCGATGTTGTCCACCCCGACCCCGGCCCGGGCAACCAGTTGCAGGTTCGGGCCGGCCGCGAAGATCTCCCGAGTGACCTGCGTCTCACTGCGGACGATGAGTGCGTCTGCGTCTTTCAGTGCTTCAGTCAACTGCGCGGTATTCGTACCGTCGACATCAATCAGTTCTGCCTGGGCTTCCAGAAGTCGCCTGGCCTGCTCATCAATAACATCACTGACGACGATCCGGTACTGGCGCTGTTGCATCGCCGGATCTTCGTTACTCATCTCGGAACTCCAGTCTCGTGACCCGTTTGCTTGAAAATCAGTATCAATCTGTGAATTATCTTCTTCGTTTATAGATATCTTCCCGGTCAGCCGGTCAAAAACTGCTCGCAGATCCGGTACCCGGGCGAGCCGGTTCGAATCATCCGGCTGTGGTGGATGCGGCGAAACCAGACAGCAGCGGATACCATTCCGGGCGTAATCCGCCCCGTGGCGCATGCTGTCCTCAACCGCGTGCGTAACCCCGGCGTCAATCGCCACCGGGACTTTGTTCTCAGCAAAGAGAACGCGTATTTCGGGAAACTCATTCCGTTTGAGCCACTCCATCGTGGCTGCTTCCACACATTGCGGCCGGGCGGTGATAATCTGCACCTGATCCGGGCCGAACGTTTCGATAACCTGCCTGAGAAACTCTTGAGCCCACGGTGCTGGCTCGAGCGACGAGGCTGGTCCTCCTTCGAGATAGACCCACTCTCGGACATGATCGGGAACGTTGAGACCTGCCGAATCAACAAACGCATGATCCGGGAGACCCAGTCCCCAGGTTTCATTTGCCGCGTGGGCCAGGCGTACTGGTGGTTCGGTCAGCACGCCGTCGAGATCAACTGCCAGTCGTATCGTTGTCATTTCTCCAGACCTCCCAACAATTCATCATCTCTCTCCATCCTCTCATCGTGCGTGATGAGAGCCGTGATGATGACTTCGAGGAAGTCCGGGACCGGCACATCGAGGAGAAGCCAGCCGTCGTCATCCGAGGTGTAAGCCCAGCAACCGCAGTGCTGTTCAGGAACATGGTCAGTACCATGACACTCCCCCCTTTAAACGACGGTGAACGAAAAATCAGCGAACGAATCCATTCGTCGCGCGTATATGACGGGCAACGGTTGACCGCTCGTAGTCCCTGATGATAGCAGATCAGGGCAAAAGCCTTCATACGCGCCCGGAAAAATTAACATAATGCCTCGAATACGAGGCTACCTGTCTCTCATGTCAGCAAATTATGTTCCCTCGGGGCTCCACGTAACATTTCAGCGACAGCTCCGACCGCTGGCGTGTATCCTCTGAATCAATTGCATGGAGTGACGCGACTATTCAGCAGATTGGTGCGATCGCATGAGTCAGCCGACCACTGCAAGTGCCGGGCGACGTCCGGAGTTCGTGACACTTATCGCCGTTTATCAGCTCGTCACCGCGGGTATTCTGTTTCTGCTGAGCTGCATGATACCAGCGGTCCTGTTCCCGTCGATTATCTTCTACGTTGAAGCGTCCGAAGGCGTATTCGGGGCGATCGCCGTGGCGACGGCTGCGCTGGCTTTCTTTATCGGGTTCGGGGTCGCCTCGGTGATCGTCGGCTGGGGGCTGTTGCGAATGCGGGAATGGGCCAGAATCGGCGCGATCGTTCTGGCCGCCTTTGCCCTGATTGGTTTTCCGATCTGGACGATCGTGGGGATCCTGGTGCTAGTCTATATGACAAGCGACGATGCCAGAAATGCCTTCGCCGGAGCATCTGCAGAGCGCGAGAAACAGGAGTCGGGTAATCCGCGCTACCACGATGCCCTGGCAGCCCAGGCAGCATATAAGACTGACCCAGCACCACGGGCGGGCACATCCCCGCTGGATGACACCCGCCCGATGTCGACCCCATCAAAGGGGCATGCGTCCTACGGGGGTATGGCGTCGGGAACACTATCTGAGCAGGAGACGCACCAAATCGAGCCGATCGCGATGCCTCCACCCACTGATCCTGCGGAAGCGACGGAACATTTCTACGACGAAGAGTCTGACGTTTCGGACCACTATCGACGCTGGAAGGCTTCATTGCCACAGGAATCACCGCCCGCGGGCGATACCTCTCACCGTGAACCGCCGGCCT
>JBBDTL010000172.1:0-26526 GCA_040904465.1 Thermomicrobiaceae bacterium
AAGGAATACTTCATCAGTGAGCCGGAATAGCGCACCCGGGAGTTGTTGAACGCCTGCGGCTGGTGCAGATGACCTAGCGCAACATAGCTGAACGGCGAAAAATGATCGACCGAGACCGTCTCCGCCCCGCCGATGTTCAGCGGCCGTTCGGAGTCTGTCACTGATCCACCGCTGACGAATGCATGGCCAAGCAGTACCGAGCGGCCGTTGACCGGATAGCTGCCGATCAGTGATCGCATAGCACTATCGAAGCAGCGGACCTCATCGTCCGCCAGATGGGCCCGTACCTCGGCTGGTTCGCAGTAAGGTGCCGAAAAGAAGCTGACCGGGCCGTGTTCATCATCGAAGATCACCGGCTCGCCGCACGATGCCAGATTCCCGAAGACATACAGGCCCTGCTTCGCCATCAACCGGGCGCCGAACTCCAGCCGGCTCGGATTGTCATGATTCCCGGCGATGACCAGCATCGGGATCTCGTAATCGAGCGCGATCCGGGTCAGCGTCTCGTTGAGCAGTTCGACGGCTTCAACCGGTGGATAGGCCCGGTCATAGATGTCGCCGGAGAGCACAATCACGTCCGGCCGCTGGTCAGCGACGAGTTCAACGAACTGCTCCAGTAAATGCGCCTGATCGTCGGTGAGATGGATACCATGGAACAACCGGCCGAGGTGCCAGTCGGCAGTGTGCAGGATCCGCACGCTTCACTTGCCCTTTCAAATCGTTCCGACCTGAGGATCATCCTGACGGCTCGTTGCATGACGTGCCGTTCTGCTATTGATGACGGAGTCAATACTACCGTGAAATATCATGCGGTGGGTAGCCGGGCCTCTCGTTCTCCTGGGCTGGCGCGTACGAGATGGGGCGGCTACCATCGGTGAAGGCGATTCGCTGCGCAATCCCGGGAGATGCACCCATGATCAGCCAGAGCAGCTACGACTACCTGGTTATCGGCGGCGGGTCGGCGGGGGCGATCGTGGCATCCCGGCTGGCGGAAGATGGCGCTTCCAGCGTCTGCCTGGTTGAAGCGGGACCTTCGGACGAGAGCATCCCCGAGATACTCGAGCTGCAACGCTGGCCGGAACTGCTCCATACCGATTACGACTATGGCTACAGGATCGAGCCGCAGGAACGCGGAAACAGCGGGATCATCCACAGTCGCGGCCGGATGCTCGGCGGCAGCGGCTCTCACAACATCTGCCAGGCCTGGCGAGCACCGGATCACGATATGTCTGCCTGGGAAGGCGCTGGCGCCACCGGTTGGGGTCCAGATGGCACCCGTCGGTATTTCGACCGCGTCCTGGAACGCACCGGGCTCGAATACACCCTGCCGGACAACCATGCCGCTCTCGCCTACATCGAAGCCGGCAAACAGCTCGGGTATACCGAGCGTCTGATGGCCGCCAATGCTGAAGAAGAGGGCGTCGGCTGGGTTGCGCTCAACGCGAAGAGTGGGATGCGCCAGTCAAGCTCGGTGGCTTACCTTCACCCGCTTTCCGAGGCACCATACAACCTGACAGTGCTGACCGATACCCGTGCATTACGGCTTATCATCGATGACGCGGGCAATGCAACAGGCGTAGAGACTGACACGGGCACACTTCTGGCCCCCCAAGAAGTGATACTCTCCTGCGGCGCAATCGATACCCCGAAACTGCTGATGCTCTCCGGAATCGGGCCGGCCGATCATCTGCGTGAGCTGGGAATCGAGATCAGGGCGGACCTTCCAGTCGGCAAACACCTGCTCGATCATCCGGAGGCGGGCATCGTCTACGAGACGAACAGGCCCATCCACCAGCCGAACACGGTCTTTTGCGACGCGGTCCTCCTGTCAAACATAGCCGATGCCGGCACTAACTGGCCGGAACTGATGATGTGGTTCTTCTCCGGTGACTTCGAGTCGTTCACCGTTGGATCTACTGTCGGTACTGACACCGCGGACAAGATCACGCCGGAAGGTATCACCGCTTTCACCATCGCTGCTGACATCCTGCATTCGAAGGCTGAAGGGGTTGTCACGCTACGATCAGCCGACCCGGCAGATCCACCGATTATCGATCCCAGGTACTTTTCAGATCCCGAAGGGTGGGACGAGTGGATCTTGCTGCAAGGGATCAAACTTGCCAGGCAAATCGCCGAACAACCAGCCTTGGCAGAATGGATTGCCCGCGAAGTAACTCCTGGCCCGCACGTGCAATCAGATAAAGAGCTGCTGGAGTACGCCCGGAGCACGGCCTACACCGCCTATCACCCGGCTGGAACCTGCCGGATGGGCGCCGCCGATGACTCGACGGTAGTGGTCGATCCGGAGCTTCGTGTCCGCGGAGTCGGTCGGTTGCGCGTTGCCGACGCATCGATCTTCCCGACGCTCCCCGGCTGTAACCCCAACATTACCTGCATGATGGTCGGCGAGAAGTGTGCTGATCTTGTTCGAGGGAGAGGTTGAGAGCGGAATCCGGTACGTGAACCACAAGCGGGTTAGAGTCCTGAGATGGCGAATACGCGGCGATGACGGTGTCATCTCGACCGGAGTGCGACGACGAGGTAAGCTCGCCGATCGGATTCGTCCGTGACCACTGTGAACCATCTCGTCGCACGAAGCGGAGAAACCTGAGAATGTGCCGATGATAGAACTCCAGTACCGGCGAGGGGTCGCATGGGGAAGGCTCAGTTCTCTCCGCTGCGCGCCACCAGAGTCGGAGCCAAGCGTCAGCACACTCGATCAATAGAGTCGGACGCAGTGTGGTGGCGCTCCGGTCGAGATGACAATTTTTTGCAAATCACGCGAAATGGCGCACTGCCTACAGCTCTTCCAGGCTATCCCGGATGACGTCGAAGTACTCCAGTGCCAGGCCGGTGCCGATGGCGACACAGCTCAGCGGGTCGTCCGCCACATAACAGGGGACACCGGTCACCTCGGTCAGCAGGACATCGAAGTTCCGCAACAGCGCCCCACCACCGGTCAGGATCATCCCCTTGTCGATGATGTCTGAGGAGAGCTCCGGCGGAGTCTCTTCCAGCACTGCCCGGACGGCACCGATGATCGCTTCCAGCGGCTCGGTGAACGCTTCGGTGATCTCATTGGCATGGATCTGAATTGTGCGCGGAAGTCCAGCAATCTCGTCCCGACCACGGACATCCAGGTAGATGTCTTCCTCGGTCGGAATCGCCGAACCGATCGCGATCTTGATCTCCTCGGCCGTCCGGTCGCCGATCCGCAGGTTGTACTTGCGCTTGATGTAGTTCTGAATCGACTCGTCGAACCGGTTGCCACCCATCCGGATAGAGCGGGCAACCACGATCCCATTGAGCGAGATGACCGCAACCTCAGTCGTACCGCCACCGATGTCGATGATCATGTTGCCGCTGGGATCCGCCACCGGCACCTTGGCGCCGATCGCTGCGGCAAGTGGTTCGCTGATGAGGTAAGCCCGGCGAGCTCCGGCATTCAATGCGGCATCCCGGACAGCGCGACGCTCCACTCCAGTAACTCCGGCTGGAACACAGATCATCACTTCCGGGCGAATCAGCGAAAACCGGCCGACGGCCTTGTTGATGAAATAGCGCAGCATCTCCTGGGTAACGACATAGTCAGCAATGACGCCATCCCGCATCGGCCGGACGACCTCGATCGTCTCGCGCGGCTCGCGCCCCAGCATGTTGCGGGCCTCAATGCCGACTGCTTTGACTTTGCCGTCCCGTGCGGAGATCGCAACAACGGACGGCTCGTTCAGGACGATGCCCCGTCCACGCAGGAATACGAGAACGTTGGCCGTTCCCAGATCGATTCCGAGCTGTTTTGCCAAAGGTGACCGCTCCGTTGCCTGTTCGCTTCAGTCAGAAAAATGGGCTCCGGCTTTCCCCGCCAACCAGTTTAGCCCCTGGACGCTTCCCGTTTCCCAACGGCACGCAGATGTATCATACCAACGATCCCGATAAGCGCGAGATTCGCGGCTAATCTACTCCGCCGGCTCGACTCCCTTGGCCCGCAACTTTTCAATATCAGCCCGCGTTTCAGCCAGCTGTCGCTGAACCACTGGCAGCCGATCCCGCTGGCGCTCCAGATCCTGGATGACCTCGTCGCGTTCTTTCCGGAGCCGGCGAAGATCAGTATCGATCTCCTGCCGCTTCCAGTCCAGCTCGGCACACTGAGGGCAGCGGTCTTTCTGATCGAGCCAGCCGCCACATCGGGGACAGCGCCGAGTAAGATCGGCCAGCGTCAGTGCCGGTGGTTTGCTGCCGTCAGCCGTATGCTCAAGCACCTGGTTAGCGTAGGTAGCCAGGCTATGCCGCAGATGCTCACGCAGCTCCTGTCTCAGTTCGTCGCTCTCAAGCTGCGGCATCAATTCGTCAACATCTCCAGAGACCCGCCGCAACTCCGGAATCGTCACCTGGTGACCACGCTCCGCCCAGTCAATCTCTTCGCTGTAGGCAATCTCCGCGTCACCGATCTTCAGGGTGATACGCGCCGGCTCGGTCTCTTGCAGATCAGTAATCTCGATCGGCACCGGTTCCAGCTGTGGGCGCTCCACAGGATCTGGGTCTGGCTCGATCGCTTCCCGGTCGGCCATTGCCTGCTCTACCGCCTGATTGAGCTGTTCGATGCGTTCGGTCCACTGGTTCTCATTCGTCAGGGCTTCTTCCGCGCGGGCCAGATCGTACTCGAGGTTGCTTTCCCGCCGGATCAGGCGCCGGAGCGAACGACGCTCGGCATCCCGGATGTGAAATCCCTGCTGCTGCTCCGACGAATCAGTTGCTTCCTCGCCCGAGTCAGGTGCTGGTCCGGCATCCTCTGACGAGCCCGATTGCTTTGCCTGGTTGAGCCAGTTTCGCAGCCACGACACGTGACCACCTCCCGTCGCCAGTAACAGATTGCGTCCTTGCCGGCCGTGACGATGCCGCTGCGCCAATTAAGCCTGATGGCCGGTGGATCCGTCCGAGCGGACAATCTGCCAGCCTTCCACCTGTTTCATCGCTCGCAGAATGTAGGGGGTAACCCGCTCCGGTTCAGGAATCCCGCGGAGACCGCGGATGCGTTGCTCGCCTCCGTCTTCGGTGCCATCCAGCGCACGCGCCGCGCCGTAGATCTCCAGGCGTAACTGCCCGCGCAATATTCCGATGATCACAACGCTCCGATTGTAGCCGCCGCTTGTCCAGGTGATACGCACACTCACCGCATCCCGGCTCGAACCAGCCTGTTCCAGCCTGGCCAGTCCATCGAACTGCTCGATCGCCGCCTCCGCTGCCCGGGTAATTTCTTCCTGAGCCTGATTCCGGTTTACTTTGCGGATCTCCTCCGGACGCAGCCCGGTAATCTCGGCAAAGCGGAGCCGTACCCGGGATGTCTGATAGGCGATGACCATTCCCAGCAGAATCGCCCCGTGAACGATCCCCATACCGATCGAGTGCGCTGTCGTATCCCATGTGTATATCTGTGACCAGTCCCCGTGCAGATCGCTAAGCACATCCATCATCGGGTAGAAAACGAGCGACTGCAGGATACTGATGATCCCGAACATGATCAGCAGGTAATTGATCGCCGAGCGCATTGGCCGTAGAAACGCCAGGAGCAGGGCGGCCAGCCCCATCGCGATGCTGACGAGATTCCCCCAGAGCGCGATCCAGAAGAGCTCGACCGCGTCGGTTATGCCCTCATATCCCACGAACCCGAAGAAGAAGAAAAAGCCGAAGGCCGTGACGTCTCCGCCGTAGAGCAGGATCGCCACTGCGTGGCCAACCTCGTGAAACAGGACGCTCACCGGGAGCAGCATGAAGAAGGCCGCCACGCTCATATGCTGGCGGTCAGCCCGGGTGAAATCGTCGTCGAACAGTTTCTCGCGGTCGCGAATGGTCTGGTAGATCGTCCGGATCGAGATGACCGCCATCAGCAGTCCCATGATCGCCAGGCCGGCGAAGTTCGTAAACGGCACGCGGTGCTCCTAACTCCAGCGGTTGCCAGCGGTTGATTGTAGCAGCCGGCATCGTCCCGCTGATGGCGGGTAGTTGTGCAGTCTCGTCCGCACCATCTGGTCGCGGGTCCACACGGAGGTGGACGTCTACCGTAGTATCGGCTCCCTGGCAGCCGGCATCCTCCCGCTGATGGCGGCTGGTGGTAGAGTGTTCCCATAGCGAATCGGACAGGGGCTTAGTGACAGGGCCATCTTGTGACAGATGATCTGCTCAGCGGCAATCAGATTCATCTAGCGGACAATCTTGATCTGCTCTGCAAGCTGCCAGACGGCTCCATTCCGCTGATCTACATCGATCCCCCGTTCAACACCGGCCGAATTCAGACACGTACCCGCATTCGCACCAGCCGGTCGATTGACGGCCCGGGTGACCGGACCGGTTTCCTTGGACAGCGCTATCAGACCACCCAGCTCGGCACCAGCCAGTTCGCCGACTCGTTCGATGACTACCTGGCGTTTCTGGAACCCCGGTTGATCGAGGCGCATCGGGTGCTCGCCCCGAACGGCACACTCTACGTTCACCTGGACTACCGCGAGGTTCACTACGTCAAAGTGATGCTGGACGGCATCTTTGGTCGGGACTCGTTCATCAACGAGATTATCTGGGCCTACGACTACGGCGCCCGTGCCAGACGAAAGTGGCCCGCCAAGCACGACACGATCCTGATGTACGCGAAGAACCCGAAGGTGTTCACCTTTAATGTGGACGACATTGACCGGGAACCCTACATGGCGCCGGGACTGGTCGGTCCTGAGAAGGCCGCCCGTGGAAAGCTGCCAACCGACACCTGGTGGCACACCATCGTACCCACTGTCGGTACCGAGCGCACCGGTTACCCGACTCAGAAACCGCTGGGAATCCTCCGCCGGATGATCAGGGCATCGTCGGACCCTCGAGATCTGGTGCTCGATTTCTTCGCCGGCAGCGGCACGACCGGTATGGCCGCCCACGAGCTTGGCCGGCGGTTTCTCCTGGTCGATTCCCAGGAATCGGCGCTACAGGTGATGCAGGAGCGATTCCGGGATGTTGAGGGCGTGCGGTTTGTCGGGTATGAACCGGTATCGTAGGTTCACGGTTCCACGTAGACAGGATCCAAACCGTGCCAATCATGGTAGACGCCGACCTCCGTGTCGGCCGATCGAATCCGGAATCACCAGGTTCAACTCAGCGTCGCAATGTTGCACCAGATGATCTCATAACATGAAAGGAAAGAACCATTGACCCACATACTCGATTTACGCGGAGACTGGGCCGCCCGGCCGACGCAGGAGATGCGTCGGGCGATGGCCGATGCCGAAGTCGGCGATGACAACTCTCAGGAAGATCCGACGGTCATCAAGCTGGAAGAGCGTTCCGCCGAGCTGATGGGCAAGGAAGCCGGGCTCTTCGTGCCCAGCGGGACGATGGGCAACCTGGTCAGCATCATGGCGCTGGCGCCATACGGCTGCGAGATCATTGCCGGGGAGCAGGCGCACTCCATGATCTATGAGGTGGGCGGATATGCCGCAATCGGTGGTCACCCGGTCCGGACGGTTCCCAACGATCGATTCGGCATGATGGACCCGGACGCAGTGCGAGGCGCCATCCGGCCCGACAATATCCACTTCCCCACGACCGGTCTGCTACTCCTGGAAAACACCCACAATCTCCGCGGCGGGACCGTGCTGAGCGTGGAGCAGATGCGAGAGCTCTCAACAGTGGCCCATGACGCCGGTTTCCCGGTACATCTGGATGGCTCGCGCATTTTCAACGCGGCCGCGTCGCTTGGTGTGCCCGCCAGGGATGTGGTGGCCGATGTCGACACGCTGACATTCTGCCTCTCCAAGGCGCTGGCCGCCCCGGTCGGCTCGATGGTCGTCGGCAGTCGGGAGCAGATCGACCGTGCCCGGCAGGCCAGAAAACTCCTGGGTGGTGGTATGCGGCAAGCCGGGGTTATCGCTGCTGCCGGGTTTGTGGCGCTGGAGACAATGATCGATCGTATCCCGGAAGATCACGCCAACGCCCGGAAGCTGGCCTATGGGCTTGCCGACATCCCCGGATTCACGGTTGATCTTGAAACGGTGCAATCCAACCTGGTTTTCGCGGATCTTTCTGAGGGGAAAACAGGCCCGGAGATTGGTGCCGCGCTGGAGCAGAACGGTGTCCGGATCAACGTGTTCGGGCCCGAACGAATACGGTTTGCCCTGCATTATGAAATCTCGTCGGCCGACGTTGATCAAGTAATCGACCAGGTCCGGCAACTCGTCTGACATCACGGTATTCCCGCTTCGGAGGCGGTTGCGGTCATCGACGCATCGCGACTGACTGTTATACTTATGGGTACAGGTTGCTTCGGAAACTGATCCGGGGGTTCCAATGGGGCGGAACGCAGGAACAGCGCAACCTGTACGTGTAACACACGATGAATCGACAATACACGTCGCGAGTCAGTCGATCTAAACCGAAGAAAGCGACGGGTGCTATGGTTTGGTCCCGGAGTGAGAACTCTGGTTCTGAATCGGCGCCGGCGACAGATGAGGTCGATGGACTCCGTTTCGGTTGTTCGATGTTGCGCCGTACACGGCTCTATCTGAATGGTGATGACAAACCGGTCATGCGCTGTTCGCTCGGATACGCAGTTCGAGATCAGGATGCTTTTGAGCGGTGTATGGCAGTTGAAGACCCATGTAACTGTTGGCATCTGCCATCACAGAATGGTTCCAGTTCCTAGAGACATCGGCCTCCGCAAGCGGAGGAATCTTCGGGCATACGGCTCGAGCCGGCCCCGACTCAGGGCACAAAACGATCGCAACCCGGCGGGATTCACCCGCCGGGTTTTTTAGTGGCTTTTCCGGATGTCAGGGGGCGTATGCCTCAGCCGAGATCGCTGAAGATCTGCGATCGGTGCACGGCCATTCCGGCCATCGCTCCGTCCGCGATCGCAAAGGTAATGCTTCCTGCGGCTCTCGCCAGATCGCCACATGCGAAAGCGCCCTCGACGGAGGTCCCTTTCATCTCGTCAGTCTTGATAATCGTCCCGAGCGGGGTTTCCATGAGCTCGCACCCCAGCGCTTCCGCCGCCGGGCTGGCAGGTTTGATCGTTGATGCGACAAACAGGCCAGCCAGTTCGTAGATGCGGCCATCACGAAGATTCACATTGGCCATCGTCCCGGTACCAGTGATCTCACTAACCGGCTCTCGTTTAATTGACACATTCCGAGCTTCGAGCTGCCTCACCTGGTCCTCATCGGGATCGATAACCTCGTTGGTGAAGAAGGTCGTTGGTCCCCATTCAGGGATGAGAAGCGCCTGATGCATCGACATCTCGCCCGTCGCCAGAACACCAAGCGGGCCGTTGTCAAGCTCGTAGCCATGACAGTACGGGCAGTGGAAGACCAACTTGCCCCAGCGCTCCGCCAGTCCCGGGATCTCGGGGAGCTCGTCACGGACACCGGTCGCCAGCACGAGCCGCCTGGCATTCAACACCTCTCCTGCATCGCTGTGGACGATGAATTCATCGCCGGATTTCTCGACATGTATTGCTGCCCCTTCAACCCAGGTGACGTTCGGGTACTTGAGTAGTTGAGCCCTGGCTTCGTTCGCGATCTCCGCCGGTGATCTCCCGTCCTGTCCAAGCAGCCCGTGAGAGCTTGCCGCGAAGCGATTCCGGCGCTCCCCGGCATCGATCACCAGAACAGTCCTTCGTGCCCGGGCAAGCTGCAAGGCAGCGGCCATCCCGGCATAGCTTCCCCCGATGATAATGGCGTCAAACATCGTCGTACTCCCCGCATCCATGTATTTGCTCCTTGTCACGGTATAAATGGTGGTCGGGGAGGTGCTGGCGAACATCCTCGCTCAACTCGGCCAGCGTCACTTCACGAAAGCGAGCCAGAAGCACCGCCTCGGCATCCTGAAACGCCTGATCCATCGCTGTGTTAACGGCCTGTTCAACGAGGCAATCGGGAGATTCAGATCGATTTCCCATTGCGATAATCGCTGGTCTGTCCAGCGCTACGTAAATATCGTGGAGCGTCACAGTCCGGAGATCGCGGGCAAGCCGCCAACCGCCGCCATGTCCTTTCTCGGATACGACAAAGCCTTGCTTGCGCAGTCCCGACAGAATCCGGCGGACGACCACCGGGTTGGTCTGCATCATTCTCGATAGTGCGTCCGACGTCACCGGTCCGTCTGCCCGCGACATGTGTAGAAGAATGTGGAGCACCCCGGATAGTCTGCTGTCTCGTTTCATGGTCGCTCTCCCACTTCATTTCATGTAACTTATGATATTACATGAAATAGCCAAGCGCAAGGCACGTCGGAGTTTAGTCCCGGTATCATGGGATTTTCGTCAGGTGGGAGTTGTGTCGTGTCGGGTGAACCGCCACGCTACCTAGGCGACTGCTTCTTCGATCTCAGACGGGAAACCTGCGTTGGTGAACACCTGCTGGATGTCGTCCAGCTCTTCCAGTGCTTCCATCAGCCGAATCGTCTTCTGCGCGTCCTTCTCTTCGAGCTCGACCGTGTTCTGTGGTAAACGGGTTACCTCGGCCTGCTCGATGGTCAGATCGCCTGATTTCAGGTGCTCGGTGACCTCGGTGAGTGAGGATGGTGCGGTCGTCACGAAGATTGCGTCCTCGGTGGGATCAACATCACTGGCACCGGCGTCGATCGCCATCATGGCGACATCGTCCGCGTCAACGCCGTCCGCCGGGATGATGATCTGGCCTACCGTATCGAACTGCCAGGCAACGCAACCGGTCTCACCGAGTGTTCCGCCGTTCCGGTTGAAGGCAGTGCGCACTTCAGAGGCGGTCCGGTTGCGGTTGTCTGTCAAAGCAATCGCCATGATGGCGACTCCGCTCGGGCCATAGCCTTCGTAGAAGACCGTCTCGTAGTTGACGTTGTCCGAGCCGGCTCCGCTCGCTTTGGCGATCGCGCGCTCGATGTTGTCGTTTGGCATCGATTCGCCCTTGGCTCGGTCGATCGCCATTCGCAACCGGGCATTGGCGTCCGGGTTAGGGCCACCTTCACGCACGGCGACAGAGATCTCACGTCCGAGTTTGGTGAAGAGCTGGCCACGCTTCTGGTCGTTGACGCCCTTCTTTCGTTTGATCTGTGACCACTTTGAGTGACCAGCCATGATTGATCATCCTCTCTGGCGGACTGTGATGCTCGTGAAGTGACTATTTCGCTGTGCTCATATGTTCATTCATCGTTGCCGGGCAGGCCCGGAGGATTGTGGGAATGGATACCCTTGCGCGTTCAGCATTCCTGCCGTGGCGACTATTAATGATTCCATGTAGTCATCACCCATTGCCACCGCGGCGATTACCAGGCTCGCAGCACCAGGCGGACATCGCCTTCCTCGGTTCGTTCCCGGACGTACTCCACATCGGCGCCATCTGCGATTGCTCCCAGTATGTCATAGATCCGGTCGGCTGCTTCCTGGTCAGTAGCCAGCAGTTCCTGCCAGTCAGCGGCGTCCATCCCGATCTCGAACCGGTCGGACAGCCCTTCCAGCATTGCGCCTCCCGGAAAGGGCTCGACGATGACCTCGCTGTTCTCAGGGCTTGTCTGGGTTGATTTGATCCGGCAGCCCATCGCTTCGAGCGTCAGGATCATACTCAGCATCGCCCCTTCGACTCCCTGAGCCCCGAGGCCGGCCCATGCCCGGCTGAGTCTGGTGCGCGCACGGTCAACGAAACTCGTTTGATTGCTCGCACCCTCCACCGCGATCACCGCAATATTGGCCAGCATGAAGCGGCTCCAGGCCAGATGATCCTGCTCGTTGAACTGCGTTTCGCTCACATCGACCTTCTTTCTCCGATTGCCGGGTGACGGTCACTCCTGAGACCAGTGTTGGAACATACAACAGAGGTTCAGTTCGTGTGTCCCTCTGTCATCACTGATTCTGGCCTGTGAGACTGGGATTTGTCACCTGTTGATAAGTTTTTTCTGATTGTGGATAAGCCGAATTCTTCGTGGATAAGTTCGCGGATAATCCGTCCTGGCGTCAGGATAGTGTGCGTACAATCTCATCCGCAGTGTGGACGAATTTTCCGGTGACACCTGTCAAATGCAAGCCGTCCACATTCCAACAATGGTTTCCATCCGCCCTCTCAACATCGGATTGAGACCCGTTTCCCGATGCCTTCAAGGCCCTTCCTGGTTGTCCTGTTTTTCCACACCTCTACTGTGACTACTGTTAATTATCTGCATACTATTTTAAAGCGCACATAACGAGATCCCCGGATAACTTGCGGATAATTTTCCCCCTGAACATAATCACTGTGTGCCCCCGGAATGTTATGTTACCTAGTAGGCGATCGTCGGGGTCCGGTGATATGGCAACCGCTCGAAGTCCCAGTGCCGGCCGAGATTCCAGAGGTACCAGTCGACCACGGCGGATGGTACTGGTATTTCTCTGACGATTGTGGATAACGTTATGTTATCCACAGCGATGATCGTGGCCGCCCGGATTTCGACCTCAAACGGGTCCCCGGCAGGTATGTGTTCCCGTCGAATCAGCTTCTGTTCGAGTTCCGATGAGTAGCGAAGCACACCCAGCTGGTGAAGCACCTGAGGAACCTTGTAGTCAGCGAATGCCGTCAAAAACGAGAGATCGTCGAAGAGAACCTCTCCGCGTGACTCGAAGGCGGCTGACAGATCGCCAACCAGGATCTGAGCGCGTTTATAGAACGGGATCGTCCGTCCGTCACAGGTTCGGACATCGATGAAGGAGGGGAACAGTGAGATGACTCGTCGCAAGAGCTCTGGTCCGGAATTTTCGGCCTGGCGAACGCAGTCAAGAAAACGACCATTATGCTCGCGTACCAGTGATTGTCCGGCTTCCCGGAGATTGTGTACCCGCGAGGAAAACAGGGGAATGACCGACTCTCCGCGGAGAATGTGGGCAACGTCGGCTGCCGGGATCGTCGCCAGATAGGTGGCGTCGGTGATCGGGTAACCCTCAAGCAAAGCGCGTCTGAGCGCGTACACCAGGGCCTGATAGCCGTTGTGGGATGTCCCCTCCCATGCAACCTTCCAGCGTGGATCGCCCCAGAAATAGAAGTTCAGGGCATCGAGCACCAGGACGAAGTTGGCTATCTCGTCATCGGTGAGCTCCAGCTCTCCCAGGTGGTCGGCCGACCAGGATGTGGCTTGAGGCAGTGAAGGCGTGTTGATTATCTGCTGGGCGACCTCGTGAACTCGTGGTTGGTCGATGCGGACATGCCTGGATCGATCCATCACAAAGCGTGAAGCGGTTCGAACCCCGAGTGGGTCAGATAACGAGTGCATGGTGTACTCTCTCACTCAACGACAGCTGAGTTGATTGTGACGCTGGTTGGACGTCGAAACAAGTTCCGGAAAGCGAGTGAGCCTGCATGGTCGACCGTATGAGCCCTCAGGAACGGGTCGAGGGATTTATTCAGGAGATGCCAAAGGTTGAGCTGCATGTTCACCTGGAGGGCGCGGTACTCCCGGAAACCCTTCTGCGTCTTGCGGAGAAGCATGATGTCGATCTCCCGGCGAAGGATCTCGATGGCATCCGTGAGTTCTATACCTTCCGGGATTTCGACCACTTCGTTCGTGTCTACATGAAAATAAACGATTGTCTGGTAACCCCAGAAGATGTCGGGCTGATCACCGAAGAGCTCGGCAATGAAGCTGCCCGCCAGAACATTCGCTATCTTGAGGTGACGATCAGCCCGGGGACGCTTACCTACATTCACGGGATGACATTTGACGAGATTCTGGAGCAGATCAATGCCGGCGCAGACCGGGCATACAGAGCTCACGGCGTGCGGATGCAGTATGTGCTTGACGTCATTCGTGATATGCCGCCGGATGTCCGGGAAGCAGGCGCGCGGTTTGCGGTAGAAGCGATGGATCGGGGAGTCGTCGCGCTGGGGCTTGGTGGCACTGAGGCGAAGTACCCGCCAGAGCAGTTTACGGACCTGTTTGCTCTGGCCCGGCAGGCCGGGTTGCCGAGCGTGCCCCACGCTGGCGAGACGGCCGGACCCGACAGTATCTGGAACGCATTGAAATTGCTCGATGCGGTGCGGATCGGGCATGGGGTGCGGGCGATCGAGGATCCGGCGCTGATGGAGTATCTGGTCGAGCATCAGATACCCCTTGAGGTCTCGCCGACCAGCAATATCTGCATCGGGGTATTTGATTCCTGGGACGAGCATCCGATGCGGAAGCTGTATGATGCCGGGATACCGGTATCGGTGAATAGCGACGACCCGCCAATGTTCAATACGACGCTGACGCAGGAGTACAGGGAGCTGGTCGACCGGTTCGGATTCAGCGTGACTGAGCTTGAGTCAATCACGCTTGGCGCACTGAAGCACTCGTTCCTTCCGGCTGATGACCGGCGCGCCATGATTGATGAGTTTCGGTCGGAGTTCCAGCGTCTCCGTGAGAAATTCGCCATTGACTTTCAATAGGTGCGTACGTACGATAGTTTTGTACAATAGGTTTGGGAGTATTGGGCTATCGTCGGGATATTGAGTCAGTTATGGTGACCTCCGTATACTTGTAGGACGCAAAAAGGCGAGCGAATGTTGCTTGCCGTCTGAAACATGCTGGCGTTCATTTCCAGGTCAGCGGCGTTTCCCGTCAGTGAGGAATTGAGGTAGTGATGGCCGAAGTGCTACTCACACAGGCTGTCAATCAGGCCGAAGAGGCGATCGAGTCCGGCAATTATGGCGGGGCGATTGAGACCTGTCAGCGAATTCTCGGGCAGTTCCCGGAGTTTGCCGGCGCACACCGGATCATGGCCGAGGCGTATGCCGAGCAAGGTGATCTGGAATCGGCCCGAGAGGCATTTCATCGAACGCTGGAGCGTGACCCGCAGAGTATTCCGGCGCATCTGGGCCTTGGGATGCTTACGGAGGATGCCGGGGACCGGGAGTCGGCACTGGCCTATTTCCAGGTTGCCTGGGAGATCGATCCCCGCCGGCGTGATCTCCGGGAGCAGGTGAGCCGGATCTCGCAGCAGCTTTACGGTGCTGACGGCCGCCTCTACCTGACTCGAGCAGCCCTGGCGTCACTGCATTTCCACGCCGGTCGCTGGGACCGCGCTGTGAACGAATCGGCTCAGGTGCTGCAGGAGTTCCCGTCCCGGATTGATGTTCAGGTTCGTCTGGCTGAGGCACTCTGGCGTCGTGGTGATGACCAGCAGGCGAAGCAGGTAGGCGCCTCGATTCTGCGGCTGTTGCCATCAGCAGTGGTCCCACTTCTGGTGCTTGCAGATATTTACCGCCATGAGGGTGATCGCGGTGCTGCGGCTGACTATCTCAAACAGGCCCGGAATATTGATCCGGATGGGGTCCGAGCCGCTGATCTCATTATGGTCGGTTTTGACGATCAGGCCGATTTCCTATCGGTAGATTCAATTCCGACGATTGATGATCAGATCGTTCATGAGGAGCCGGCGCGTTACGCCCGTGCCCCTGACTTCAGCGCGGCTGATACGGATGAGCCTGCGTACGTGGATCATTCGGCCGAGCCAGAGGATGTCGTTGTTCCGCCCGAGGCACCGTACTCGCCGCCGGTTGAGCCGCAAGGAGTGCGGCCGTTCAGCTGGGACGACATCGGGGATGAGGATCTGGAAGCGTCGGATCTTGATGTTCCCGCCGATGATCTGGCGGCTGATGCAACTCAACCCTCCACGGATTTCTCACTACCGACGGATGAAGAGCTTGAGCGGGCGCGGCCTTCAGGTGAGCGGCCGGCTGGATTTACCGGCATGTTGAACTCTCTCGATTCTGAGGGTATGCAGCCATTCGATCCATCCGGTGGCGGCCCGGAACCGTCCGGAGCGGAGCAAGGATCCAGCGGATCGGCGCCGGAACCTGACTGGATGGATATGCCGCTGCCGACCGATGAGGAGTTAGAACAGTCGCGACCCAAGACAGAGGAGTTGTCGAGTCACTCTGGTGTGCTCGATTCGCTTGATCTGGAAGGCATGGAACCATTCGATCCGTTCGGTGACGAGCAACCGGCACAGGCACGTCCTGCGTATGAGTCGAGTCAGGCTGCCGAAGTGGCTCCGGAGTCAGAGCCAGAAGTTGCACCAGCGGAAGACTTCATGGAGGACATGTCTCTTCCGTCGGACGAAGAGCTCGAACGGGCGCGGCCAGCCGATGAGCGTCCCGCCGGTTTTACCGGGATGCTGAGCTCGCTCGATTCCGAGGGGATGACACCGTTTGACCCCGAAGGCGCTACGGACTTGCCGCCCGAGCTGCCGATTGAATCGGGAGATGACCCCATTTCCGGTCATGGTGTGTCAGAACCCGAGCCGGAAGTCGAATCGGAAGAGTCCGGTGGTGCGATCGATCTCTCTGATATGGGCGAAGAGTCGCCATTCCAGATTGACTGGTCTCAGATCGATGGTGAAATTGAAGAAGCGATTCCTGGTGAGATGCCCCGTGGATACACAGATGATCTGCGGGGACTGGACGATTTCGGACTTGAACCATTTTCGTTCGAGGATCTATCGGCTGAAGCGCCAGAGGAACCAGCTGGTGAAGAAGTGGTGGCTGGTGCGGACGAACTGGATCTCGATCGACTGACCGCCGGGTGGGATCAGGAGAGCGATGATTCCAGCCTTCCTCCTTCACCAGATGTGGAAGAGCTCGATTCGGTTGGTGTGACGTTTGATGAAGAGCAGGCTCGTGAATTCTCGGAGACAGAGTTGCTAAGCGCTGACCGGCTCAACGAGCCGTCAGCTGCGGAGTCCGGGCTGACTGCAGGAGAGGACTGGGAGCTAGACGAGTTGCTGTCCTCTGCTGAAGGGGTCGGCGATGAATGGGGAGCGTCTGACATCGCTGATCCTGGGATGCCTGAGACGCCGGAGACTCTGCTGTTCGACGATACCGGTCATGAACTTTCGACGGGTGATGAAGATGTGCATGAGGCCGTTTCGTCCGTCGGTGCTAGTGGGACGTCGCGGGTCGTCGGGATCAGCGTATCGCCCGAGCGTCTGGGGCTTGATGAATCGCTTGTCAGTCGAGTGCGTCAAATGAAGCAGACACTCATTGAGCAGGGGCGTATTGGCGGAAAGGTGTTGCTTCCCGGGACGGGAGCGTCAATCGAATCACTGCGGCGGGCAGTTGAGAACGAGCCGGCGCATATTCAGCACCGTATCGCGCTCGCCAGCGCACTGGTGCAGGAGCATCCAGATGATGCACTGGAGCAGTTCCGCTGGGTTTACCGGAACGCTCCGGATCACGGGGTTGAGATCGTCAAAGATCTGGGTCGATTGATTGACGTGATGCGGGAGCGTGAGGTGGGCGTACATCGATTGCTCGGGGCGCTTTATCGGCGCCACGGTGATTGGCTTGCGGCGGCGAATCACTACGAGGAATCGTTGACCAGCAAGCGAGGCTCTTCGGCCGAGAGAATTGTTCGTGGGCGCCATGGATGATCAGTTGCTCGGGTTGCTGGAGTACGAGGGCGTGTTGTGCGCATTGGTGACCACGCCGGACGGGCTCATCGTAGCTGCGGCGGGGATCGAAGGTGATGATGCGGAGGTCATCGGCGCTGCCGGTTCGACGTTGTGGTCAACAGTGGATGCAGCGAACGAGCCGAGCGGTTCGTTGGACGTTGGAAGTGCCTCCATCCATCTGCTTCGAGGTGGTGAGCTTTCGCTGGTTGTCCTGTCAGATCCTTCCGTTCCACATGAATCGATCATCCCGTTGATGGCGGGGGCGCTCGACAACGTCTCAGGTGTGTTTTCCTGACCAGTCTTCGGTGTCGCAACCCGCATCTTTTGCTATGGTAGGCTAAGCACCGCTGGCACATGCCGGCGGTGTTTTACTGGTTAACTTGTTGTTTTTTCAGGTGTTGTGAGAAAGGAATGGTTCCGGGTGGAGCGAACGCTGATTATTGTGAAGCCGGATGGCGTGCAGCGCGGCCTTGTTGGTCGGGTAGTGACTCGTCTGGAGGAGAAGGGGCTGCGCCTGGCGGGGCTCAAGCTGATGCAGGTTTCGAAGGATCTGGCTGAGCGGCACTACGGGGAGCATCGGGAAAAACCGTTTTTCGGTGATCTCGTGTCGTTTATCACTTCGTCGCCAGTGGTTGTCGGTGTTGTGGAGGGTCCGGGTGTCGTAGGGATTACTCGTGCGCTTGTTGGCGCGACGAACCCTGCTGATGCAGCGGCGGGGACGATTCGGGGAGATCTGGCGCTGTCGATCGGTATGAACATCATCCACGCGTCGGATGCCGTGGATACGGCTCAGCGTGAGATCGCGTTGTTCTTCGATGAGAGCGAGCTGATCAGCTACGATCGAGACGTCGAGAAGTGGATCATCGAGGGTTAGCTGGGCGGCAGTGCTGTTTCATGTGAAACAGTACCGCAAGTTCACAACTGGATCAGTGAGATCGAAGCCCGCGTTTCACGTGAAACGCGGGCTTTCTATATCTCACAATTGGATTTCACTGCCAGCGCTGACGGCCAGAGAGAGTGAGCCGAACAACGCTTTCTGGTAGACGGCTACCTGAGCCTGCACTGAGTCCGTTTGGCTTCGCTGCTGTGAAATTCTCGGTTGGTGGTCAGGCAACGCTCCGTTGAATGGTGACGGTATTGCCGAGGTGTTGAAGGCGACGAACCAGTTGTTGCTCCTCTCGCTGGCGCTGTTTTTTCAGGGTCGAATGGAAGCAGCCTTGGATCGTAGAGTTCATCATTGGTGAGCAGGTGGTATGCGAGATGGAGCAGATGGTGCGCGATAGCAACGGCAGCGCGCTTGCGGCCACGGCGAGCAGCCAGTCTGGAATACCGGGCCGCAATCGGGGTGTCTTTGGTGCGCCCGGCAGCCACCGCGGCTTCGACCAGCATGGTCTTGAGCCAGGGGCTGCCTTTCCGGGTGCGACCACTGGACCGTTTGCCAGCACTCTCGTAACTGCCGGGACACAACCCGGCCCAGCTGGCCAAGTGTTTGGCCGTGGGGAAACGACGCATGTCCCAGCCGACTTCGGCCAGAAAAATCTCTGCCCCGATTTGGGCAATGCCGGGCACACTATCGAGGATCTCCAGCTGGCGGGAAAAAGGGTCCGTTCGTTCGGCAATCTCGCGGCTGACCTGGACGATCTGCTCATCCAGAAAATCAATATGGACCAGATGATGACTGACCATAAAACGCTGGTGTGGCCCAATCGTTCCCGTCAGGGCCTGGATGAGTTGCGGCGCTTTCTTGGCAAGTTGGCCCCGGGCAAGCGAAGCGATCGCCTCCAGATCGGTATTGCCGGCCGCCAGCTCCCGCAACATCGCCTGCGCCGACACCCCGGTGACCTGGCTGACGACCGAGGTCAGTTTGATGTTGCAGGATTCGAGCGTCTTTTGCAGTCGGTTGATCTCTCGGGTCCGATCCCGGACTAGGGCGCTGCGATAGCGGGTGAGATCGCGCAGTTCCCGCTGTGGCAGCGCCGGTACGAAACTCGGCCGCAGTAAGCCGTGGCGCAACAAATCAGCAATCCACTCACAATCCTTGACGTCACTCTTGCGTCCGGGAACGGCCTTGATGTGCTGGGCATTGACCAGCAGCAACTCGAACGCCTCCTCCAGCAGATTCCAGACTGGTTTCCAGTACACGCCGGTGCTCTCCATGGCGACATGGGTGCAGCCTGCCTCCGCCAACCAGTCGTGCAAGCTCAGAATCTGGTCGGTCATTGTCCCGAATGTTCGAATCTCCTTCGTGGCGTGACCGGTGGCTTCCGGCGTAATGAGACACGCCGTCAGCGACATCCGGTGCACGTCGATTCCACAACAGCGCGCATGGACGATCTCCATCACCAAACTCCTTCACCTGGTGGCCATTAGGTCCTCCTGCCGACGGTGACGATCCGGCAGATGCAGAGTCTGCTGTGCGTGCTTCCGGTTCCGGAGCGACAATCGGTGGTGCCTCGCGACCGTCTGGGCCATACTCAGGGTCTGACTCGCAGCACCAGCGAAGCCCGGCCTCGTTCCGCGGCAGGATGGTGCGAGATCAGCGATTATCATGCCCCGGTGGCGGGCGCCAGCCCATGAATACTCAGGACAGGCTCTGCCGAATGTGTCCGCGTCTACGATAGAAGCCGTTCTGAGACAGGCTCGAGACGGCCGCCACCACCCATTGGCAGAGCGATCCGGCAATCGCGTCGCGATAGATGCCTCGATTGCCAGCTGTGTGACGGGTCTAACTGTCGGTCACCCGGATCACCAGCGGTTGGACATTCCAGTGCGAGAGGAGCTCAGAGATCAGGTTGCGCAGCTCATTGTCCGACATCTCGGGAGAAACTGGCTTCAGGCCACCGGCTGGAAGACTGCTGAACTTCTCACGATTAGCCGCCGAGCGCACGTCGGTACGCCAGGTGATCACGTTGAGTTGGGCGACAAGCTGACCGTCGTCGATCATGATGTAGAGCCCGTAGCCGGGATCCAGATTGACCCCGAAATATCCCCCGGACTCAACGTTGTCGAAAATGACTGGATAGCCGGGCTCTGTTCGGGTATCCCATTCCTCAGGGAGCGCCTCCATCATCGGCACCATCCGGTCCCGCAATTCACGGAGATCGTCCAGCAGCTTCTGTAGTGCGTCCGGTTGAGCATTCATATCTGTACTTCCCTCAGTGACGTCCGATACTCGCGCTTCGCCTCATTATCCCCGAATCGGTCAACGCCCGTCTATTCACTGGCCACCGACCTTCGCACCTCGCCCGCCGTCGAATGCGGCTTCGGGTCCGGCCGAGGCGTTCTCCGCAAGCCAAACAGCCGGAAGCCAAGCCCGACCGAGGGACCGATCAGTAGCGCGAAAGCGATCGTGCCAAATCCGAACTGCCCGCCGAGAAGAAAGCCGAAAACGACAACGCTCGCTTCGATTGCCCAACGGCTTTTCGTTATCGAAAGATTCGTTAGCTCGATGATCGCCAGGTTGAAGCTGTCTCGCGGGCCTGCGCCGAATCCGGCCTTGATGTACATCCCGGAAGACAGGCCGAGAATCAGAATCGCGGCGCCCAGCATCAAAAGTTGCGTCGGAAGTGCCGTCGCATCGCTGATTGCCTCGCTCCAGACGATCAGATCCATGAACCAGCCGACCAGCAGCATGTTCAGGACCGTACCGACGCCAGGTCGAATCCCCACGATCCAGCTCACGAAGATCATCACAAGGCCGACGGCCTGCGAGGCCTGGCCGATCGTGAGCGGTGACTGCAGCGCAATACCCTCGTGGAAAACCATCCACGAGTTCGCGCCAACGTTAGCGTAAATACTCAGCATCAATGCCAGCGCGAAAAAGAACAGCCCGACAATCATCATCAGAAATTGACGAAGCCAGAACAGCAGGTCATCTCTTGACCAGTTGCGCAGATTCCACAAAGAAGGAATATCTGTCACTGAGTATCCAGCGGCTTTGCGGCTTCGGGGCAAACGAGCCATTCATGTCCCTTCGCGGCTGACCCGTGGTATTCAGACGTACGGAACAGGTCAACGAATCGCTCGTCCGCGACGGACCCGCCCGACCCGCACTATACCATCGAATTCATTACGGGCCGGAACGCCGATGCCGGCGCGATGACGGTAGGATTCGAAGGACGAAAAGTGAGAGTATGACCGTTCAGGAGTGAGAACGTGAATGACAACCCCACCCATCCGATGTGCCTGACAGACGGCTTTCCGCTGATCGAGCTGGATGGCGCAATCGTATGCTCGGTTGAACATGCCGATGAGCACATTGGTGGTCAACCGGTGACCGATGCTCGCATTCGGGATGGCTACCTGCATCTGATCTTTGGCAATGGCGCAAGCCTCCCGCTGACCTGTCCCTGCTGTGCTGGTCGACTCCATCTCCGGAATATGCCGCTGGAATCACTCAGCCAGATGCTTTCCGGCCGGAGTATCGAGGGTTTCCGGCATGGTGAATGGGTCAGCAACGAGAGCCCGCCGGAGCGGCACCCGATCTTCGCGCTACAGTTCACCGGACAGGAGGATCTATCCGCGCGAACGATCCAGGTGAACCTGGAATCTGTGCGCCGTATCATCCAGCACAGCCCAAATACTGAAACCCGTCTGAAATGATCTAGTCACAAGGTAGTATGTGTGCTATAAAGGAGACTTGAGTGGCCAAGGATTTCCGCGTGCATGTCCACAGGCGACAGTGAGGGTCTGTCACCGATCTCATCTCGCCGAGAAAACCTGAGCCCAGAAACATCGTCACCGGCTGGCAAGAGGCTGGCAAGTGACAAGGACCATACTAAGGAGATCTCCAAGAGATGAGTTTCGCAGACAAGACCATCACGTGCCGTGATTGCAACGCGGATTTCGTGTTCACCATCGGTGAGCAGGAATTCTATGCCGAGAAGGGCTTCACCAACGAGCCCAGCCGATGCCCGGATTGCAGGCGCGCCAACAAGGCCCGTCGCAACGCCGATGGCGGAGGCGGGGGCGGATTCGGTGGTGGCGGCTTCGGCGGTTCACGCCAGGATCGCCCGATGTACGATGCAACCTGCAGCGAGTGCGGCAAAGCTACCCAGGTTCCCTTCCAGCCCAAGTCGGATCGCCCGGTTTACTGCAACGACTGCTTCCAGGCGAACCGGCCGCCGCGCGCATACGACCGCTACTAGTTCGGTCACGCGCCACACAATCTGACATGACAAACGCACCTGGCAACCCTCAGCCAGGTGCGTATTCGTGTCTGATCGGCTTTTCCAGCGATATCAACTTGTAGGCGAGCCCGAACCGCTTACCGGGGGTCGAGCTCGGCTTCGTCTGGTTCGGCTTCGTCGTCCCGGGTCGCCGGCTCCACATCCGATCCCACAAGATAGTGGATCGTCAACGCGCCCAGTGTGATCTGGTCACCGTGCTTCAGCACTGCCGCACGGACCATCGTGCCATTGATACGTGTCCCATTGCGGCTGTCCCGGTCCATTAGCTCGTAGCGTCCATCCGGCCGCAGGATGACCTCGGCGTGGTACGCGGAAACGGTCGGATGATCCAGCATCAGGTCATTATCTTCATAGCGCCCGATCTGCACCCGATCCTGCGTGAGCGGGATGGTCTTGCCGGCAACGATGAGACGGGGAACCGAGTACTCACCCGATTCGGAGTTTTTGAACCGGTCCATCATCTCTGGCTGAAAGATGTTCTCCCAGAAATCTGCGACGCGATCCACCACATGTGGCTTGTAGATCATCATCGGAGCGGCAGCGACGAAAAAGACCGCTGCTCCGGAAACAGGATAGAACGGATCCCGTCCTTCCCGCTGAGCCAGTGTATAGATCCAGATAAGTTGTGATAGCCAGATACCGGCGCTGAGTAACACGATCATCGCCAGGATCCATTGGGTGCTCATCCTGCGTCCCCCTTCATCACCCGGCGAAAGAGTATACGCCACAGCGCACACCCGGCTCTGAGAGCCTCAATTGCTGAATATGTGACGCGCCGGTCAACACATGGATCGGAGGGGCGGGCGCGCCCAGTATTCGCGGTAATACCTTATTCGTCATGTCAGTTCCAGCATCAGAACGCTCCAGAATGTGACAGGCTACTGTTAGGAAGTTTCAGCGACAGTTTCGGACCCGGCTCCGTACCGACGAGACATCCAGAGCACAACCAGAATGATCGGAACGAGCACACACATCCCGACGATCATTGGCAGTTCCGGCCGGATACCGAAGAACCAGCCCGCGACAAACGGCGCCAGCGTGAACCCCATCCCCGCCATGAACTCGGCGGCAACATAAGCCCGATTACGTATACGGTCTGGGGTGACGTCACTCAGTGTTGCGTACATGACAGAGAATGTTGCAAGAAGTCCACCACGGAATATAAACGCAAACCCGAATATCCAGAGCGATTGCCCGAACACGAACAACGCCAGCGCCATGGCAACCGATCCAATCGCCAGGCTGTAGGCGAGCATCGAGTTCTCGAAGAACTTGATATTGCTGAGTATGAGACCGAGCGAGATGCTCCCGACTGCTGCCAGCGACCCGAGATATCCGATCTGACCCACGGAAACCTCATGCACATCCTGTAGCAGGTTCGGTACCAGTGTGACCCCGAGGATGCTGCAAAAGACCACCACGAATGCCAGGATAAGGATCGTGCGCGTGCCGGCATGCGCGAACGTTTCAGAGTACGTCACCGGCCGTCCCTGCTGGATACGCACCTCTCGATTGCTCATGCGAGTAAACACGAGGAACCCGGCAATGTTGAAGAGCGCCGCGGCGACGAAGATCGCGCGCAGACTGATCTGTTCCGCCAGAATTCCGCCCAGGGCAGGAGTAATCAACAGCGCCGCGGACGGACCGACGTTGAGAATCATGGTGAACGCTCTGGCTCTGGCCCGACCACGGCCCGCTACGTCCGCGATGACCGAGGAGATAACCGGGAAGGACGCCGTCGAGGCCGCCATCAGCACCACGCCCGGAAGAAGATGCCACCAGGTCTGCGATATCGATATCAAGGCGAAACCAATGATCGCCCCGATCCTCGTCGACAGGATCAGTGCCTTCGGGGGAAAGCGTTCGATAAGGAACCCGCTGGGCAGCAGGAAACCGAGCCGGGCAAAACCCCAGAAGCCAATGACGAATCCGATCTGCGCCGGTGAGGCGTCCAGCGATCCGATGAAGAGGGGCCAGAGTGTCATAAAGACACCGATCCCCGCTTCGTTGAAGAACATTCCCCAGAACATCAACCGGTTGTCCGGGTCCAGCCCGAGGCTAATTCGCGGTATCCGCCATCGCATAACGCTGATCGATCACCCTTCCCCGGTATCTGCTCGTCCGGCTGATGGGAGCCCGCTTCGTTGCGGTCCCCAGTGCTTAACGCACTGGGAACGGAGCTGGTTCGGCTACTGGCACTCGGGCTTTCCCGGGAGTCCCCCGCGAAGCCAATCGGGAATGCCTGCCGCGATGAGGTCACCGGGTACAGACTAACCGACTATGGGTGTGACTACAAGGAACGGCGCCCAACCGGACACTTTACGATTCACTGCCGTCTACCGCTGGCCAATTTGGCAATAGTCGTTGATAATCGAGCGAGTAATCCGGCAGGGAATCTGGGAGAGAAAGCTAATGATTGACCTTCGAAGCGATACTGCGACCCGCCCATCCCGCGAGATGCGGCAGTTCATGGCCGACGCCGAAGTCGGCGACGAGCAGATCCGTGAAGATCCGACCGTCAACAAGCTGCAGGACATGGTCGCTGAACTCACCGGCAAGGAAGCCGCGCTCTTCCTGCCATCTGGAACGATGTGTAACGCGATCGGCATCAAGATCCACACGAATCCGGGCGACAAGATCATTCTGGAGCGGGATGCGCACCCGTTCACCTCAGAAGCTGGTGGCCCGGCGCTGATGTCCGGCGTGATGACCACACTGGTCGACGGGGATCGCGGTATCTTCACCGGTGACGCGATTCGCAGTCTTGTGCCGCCGGTGTCGTTCCACTCATCCCCCACAACGCTTGTGCTGTTCGAGAATACGCACAACAAGGGCGGTGGAAGGGTGTGGCCGCTCGAGGCGCTGAACGAAGCAGCAGACGTCGCTCACGAGCTCGGTGTTACGACACATATGGACGGTGCCCGGCTGCTCAATGCAGTGGTCGCGTCGGACATTCCCGCCCGGGTCTGGTCCGAGAAGATGGATACTGTCTGGATCGATCTCTCCAAGGGACTCGGCGCGCCGGTCGGCGGCGTTCTGGCGGGAACCAGAGAGCAGATGGAGCGCGCCCGGCGCTACAAGCACATGTTCGGCGGCGCCATGCGCCAGGCCGGCATCGTTGCCGCGGCTGGCGTCTATGCGCTGGAGCACAACGTGGAGCGCATGGCAGATGACCATGAAAACGCTCGACGTCTGGCCAGCGGCCTGAGCGCGATCAACGGCATCGAGCTCGTCCATGACAGTATCGATACCAACCTCGTCTTCTTCGATGTCTCCGGCACCGGCAAGTCGGCTCCGGATATCGCTGCCGCGCTCAAAGAAAAGGGCGTCCTGATGGGTGCACAGGGACGAACCCGGTTCCGAGCGGTGACGCACATCGACGTTTCGAAAGACGATATCGAGACCGCACTCAGCGCGATGAACGAGGTTGTCGCCGCGTAGCCTTCTCGTTCGGAAAGTCCCGCGTCACGGAAAAACGTCCCCTCTCCTGTTTCAGGAGAGGGGACGTTTACGTCATGTCAGTCGAATGTAGGGTCGTACGACTCCGTTCGGAGGATTGCTGTGAAATTACCCCTGATACACCCGGCGCTGAAGCACCGGGCTAAGCAATAGACCCCGTTGAAGCCAGCTATACGCCCCTCTCCCAAGATTGGGAGAGGGGCGGGGGTGAGGGCAGTCGACAGCGATTTTTATGCCCCGGTGGCGGACGCGGTCCAACAGGGTCGTCGGCGCCTACAGAGGTCGCGCCCCGGACGAGAAACGCGACGCGGTCCAACAGGGTCGTTGGACCCTACTCGACCGGCGCGCGAACTTCGATCGTCTGCTGATACGGTACGCCCATTGCTTCGAAGAGATCCCAGTTGACCTCAATAGCCCACTTGCTTCGCCATTGAGTCCGATGCTCGATACGGACGTAGTCAGCGATGGTGCACC